>JAGRBM010000239.1 GCA_020434085.1 Chrysiogenia bacterium
CCCATGACGCGCACGCCGCGGCCCTTCATCTGCTCGAAGTAGTTCTCGCTTTTCACGTCCCGCATGAAGAACACGATCTCGACGGGCTTGGTGTCGGTTCCGGTCGCGATCATGTCCACCGTCACCGCGACGCGCGGCATGAAGGAGTTCGTAAACGCCTTGATGATGTCGTCGACCTTCACGTTGGTGCGCTTGTAGCTGCCGTCTTCCAATTTGTGCATCCCCGCGCGGTAGGTGATCTTGCGGCAGAATTCATCGCCCTTGGCGAATGTTTCGCGCACCGTGCGGACGATGAGCTCGGCGTGGTCGTCGTCCTTGGCGAAGATGAGCGTCTTGGGCACTTCGGTGCGGCCCGGATAGATCTCGGTGAAGAGCTTGTCCCTGAACGCCTCAATCACCGTGCGCACCTGGCTGGGATTGACCACGGAGCGGTCGAGGTCCTTGGTGTCGTAGATCAGCTCTTCATCGAGCTGCGCCTGCCGCTCTTTTCGCGTGCGGCGGTCGCGGACCTTGACCCATTCGTTCTTGTCCAGCACGGCGCCCTGCTCGGTCACTTTGGTGCGGATGCGGTAGACGCTGAAATCCACGTTGACCCCGTCGGCGACGGCTTCTTCGTGGGTGTAGTACATGACCTGGTTGCCATCGAAGTAGCCGATGGTGTGCTTGGACGGCGTGGCGGTCAGGCCGATCAGGCTCGCGTCGAAATATTCGAGCACCTGGCTCCAGAGGTTGTAGATGGAGCGGTGGCACTCATCGACGATGACGAAGTCGAAGGTCTCCGGCGGGATCTGCGGGTTGTAGACGACCGAGAGCGATTCGCCGGCGGCCTGCCGCTCGAAAGCCGACCGCTCGTCGGCGTCCTCGGGCATCTCTTCCTCGCCCTTCAAGATCGAGAACACCCGCTGGATGGTGGCGATGCACACGCGGCTCGACTGCGTGATGGTGTTCGATTTGAGGTGCTGCACCGTATAGAGCTCGGTGAACTTGCGGTTGGTATCGGGCGCGGTGTAGCGATGAAATTCCTGCTCGGCCTGGTCTCCGAGATTCTTGCGGTCCACCAGGAACAGGATGCGTTTGGCACCCGCATACTTGATGAGGCGGTAACACTCGGTAATCGCCGTGAAGGTCTTGCCCGAACCCGTGGCCATCTGGACGAGCGCCTTGCGCCGGTTCTCGCGCAGCGATTTTTCCAGATTCTCGATGGCCGTGACCTGCTTGGACCACATGCCCTCGATGTTGATGGACGGCATGTGCTGGATGCGTGAGAGCAGCGTCGGAGTTTTCTTGCCGTAGGCGGCAGGCTCTTCGGCGATGCTGTCGGGATCGCTCAGCAGGACCTTGCCCTCGGCCCAGTCGCGAAGCGTCCCGGGCTTGTGGAAGGCGAAGACCCGGCGGCTGCGCGGCTGTGGGTCGAGGTTGTTGCGGAAGAAGGTTTCCTCTCCGGTGGAGAGATACTGAAACGGCAGCGGTCTGCGCCAGGCGGGATACTGTTCGGGCAGACCCTCGGAATAGGCTTCGGGCTGCATCTCGTGGGTCGAGAGCGCCTCGCCCTCTTTCTTGGCCTCCAGCACGCCGATGGCCTTGCCTTCTACATATAAAAGGTAGTCCACCTGCCCGTGACCAGGCTTCATCGGCACCTCGCGAATCGCCTGCGCCGGTGCGGACGGATTGATCTCATCGCGGTCCACCACCTCCCAACCAGCTGCCACGAGCTGGCGGTCGATGTTCACGCGCGCTTTTTCTTCAGGAGTGGTCACACCCGTCCACCCGATCCCCCGCCTTGTTCGTGTTCGGAACAGGGCATTAGTAGCGCCTTTTTGACTTTGCCGGTAGTGTGACACGGATTGTCATTGATTGCTGGCAGAATTCGACCAGGTTGCTGCGATTTACGGGAAAGCGGACGCCCGACTACGATTTTGCCCCGTCCATTGAGGGAGTGCTGCCATGACGCGAAGCTCGAAGGGGGTGGGTCCGGATGCGAAACCGGCCGCGACGAGGCCGGGCAATGGAACCATCGCCGAAGTTCTCAATATGAATCCGGTGAGCACTTCCGGCTATGTGCGATTTGAAGTGCCAACTCCAAAAGCACGATCGATGAAAGTCGGCCATCTGGCCGACCTGTTGTTGGGTGCGGTATCCGGCAGCGCCGACTTTCTGCAGCTTCCAGCAACGATTCGCAGCAGCATCGAAAAGCCCTTGACGGATTTCCCGATTCGGGATTTCCAGGAGATCTACCGATGGGCGTCGGATCGAGATGCGCCGTTTCCCCCGTTGCTTGCTCGCGAGAGAAAAGTATTTACGACGCACAGCACCAGACGGCTCCAGTCGCTGCTGCCGCAGTTTGGGAATGATTTGTTCGTATATTTGGAAAGTGACTGGAGTGAAACGGAAATCCTGACTCGACGTGAGAATCATTGGCAGATCGCTTACGGCGAGCCGCCAGCGAACAAGAGATATGTTCCCCTCATCCAATGGAGAGATGAGCTCAGGGAGCGAGGGCTCTATCCTGAAGAGAAGGCCATGGCATCCCGAAACCTTTTCCCCGACGAGGTGCGCGATCCCTCGGGGGCGTTGACGGAAGGCAGCAAGAAGAGCGTGACCGTCAACGCTTATGAACGGAGCCCGCAGGCGCGGCAGGACTGCATTGCCCACTTTGGCGCCGTCTGTCAGGTATGTAATTTAGATTTCGAGGCACGCTATGGCGAGATCGGGCAGGGATTCATTCATGTTCATCACATCAAGCCGCTCAACGCCATTGGTGACACCTATCAAGTCGATCCCGTTAAAGATCTTGTGCCAGTGTGCCCCAATTGCCACGCCATGCTTCATCGGAAGGATCCGCCACTGTCGGTGCAGGAGCTTAGGGAGCGGCTGACGAACTAGGCTACAAGCCCAACAATCTACAAGTTCGTCGTAGGGTGAATTTCCGGGACGTAGCCTGCCCGAATGATTTCAATCGTCGGCTGCGGTGTGAGCACGGTGACTTCAAGTCCGTTTGGCCGAGTGCGCCGCTCTGTGTAGCCCGACGGTGACCAGCGAAGGATCGAGTCCCCGTGCACCAGCCAGGCCGTGTCGGGATCTCCGGACAAGATAACAAGCACGCCGTCGGGTAGACTATCCAGGTTTGTCTTAAATCGAACCTGCGAGCGGTCGCGCCGCACCCGCGCGCCGTGGAGCTGCTTGTCAATTGCGGCAGATGTCACTTCGAAACCGGGAAACGCTTTCCGCCACGCACCGACGAAGGCGTTGTAGCGTGTCCGTCTGCATTCGGCGCAGGGACGGTGCCCTGCCGCAAGCGCAGTCGCTTCGTCCAGGAAGAACAGCTCGGTGTAGTTGCCCGGGGACATCAGCTCCCGCCTGCGACCCTTGAATTCGAGGGCACAGCAGACCCAGCTGTGATGCTTCCAGCGCGAGGTCCCCAACTGCTTCTTGTCATTGTGGAGAATCCCGCGATTGCCCATGAGCGTGCCCCGGGCCGGGGTGGTGATGATCTCACCAGATGGCGTGACGCGGTTCTGGAGCGGCATGGGGAGAATTGTGATGAGATTTCGCCGTTTCGGCAATTCAGCGGTCGGCCTGTGTTGTGCGTTAGCGGCAGGCGGTCATTAACTGGTAGGATCTGCCCAGTCGTGTCACTGGGTGTCGCATGGCTTCCCCGCAGTGTATTCCTTCGATTAGCCTTTTGTTCTCAGTTATCACGGGGCACGTGGGGGGCAGATGCTGAATTCAGTTGCGCATCTTCTGGTCAATGACCTGTTTGTCTGGGTCTATTGCGGTGCGATTGTCACAATCGCTTTGGCGTTGGGCATTACGCTACGACGGCATTACCGAAGTCTGCTTGTGCAGCTTACAAAGGCCGTGGAGGTCGTTGAGAAAACCGACGGCGAGGCAGGGTTTGCAGCAAACTTTGACTCGGTCTCGGACGAGATCGATCAGCTGCCTGACCTACAGCATTCGTGGGATGAATTTACTGAATGTCTGATCGACCGGCCTCGCCCGGGGCAAGAAGACGTTTACCGCAATAGCCGGGAAGCAGCGCTCTACTTCAACGACTATTCCATCATTGTTCCGAAGATCGACCTGCGTTTCTATAGTGCAATTCCCAACGCGCTGACCGGTTTTGGAATTCTGGGCACTTTTCTTGGCCTTGCCGCCGGTATTGCCATCGCAAGTCCACAGCTGAGTCCCGACAATATGGACGCGACCATGCAGGGGCTCAAGTCATTGTTGAGCGGCGCATCTTTGGCATTCCTGACCTCTATTGCAGGGCTCATCACCTCACTTGTATTTCTGGGCTTCGAGCGTCACTGGGTGTCAACATTACAGAAGAAACTCGCGGCCTTTGTGAACGCCCTCGACGAGCGGCTCCAGCTGGTAACACCCGAATGGCTGGCCGATGCGGCACTGACCGAACTGGAAAACCAGACCCGGTCGTTGCAGAACTTCAGCAACGATCTGGCTGTGACGCTTTCCGGGCAGATGGAGGAGGTTCTGGTCAAAAAATCCCTGGGGCCTGCATTGGAGAGGCTCATTTCTGCCACGGAAGGTATGCGGGAGGATCGTGGCGAATCCAACAACGAGATGATCCAGCAGATTGTCGACAAGTTCTCCGAATCCATTACCGGTTCCGCAGGCTCGGAAATGAAGGCCATGGCTGGGACGCTTTCAGGCCTTCAGGAAACTCTCCAGTCTGCCGCGAGTTCCATCAGGGGAAACCAGGAAGAGATGCAGAACGCGACTCGCCAGGTAGCTGAAAGTGTGCGAGCCGCGCTGAGTGATAGTTCCAGGGTCATGCAGGAGGAACTGACCGGCACCCTGAGCTCGATTTTGAACCGGATCGAGCAGTCGTCGAGCGCCGTAGCCGAGCGACTGCAGTCGGCGGGGGCGGATACCGCGTCCACGATCTCGGGAACACTGGATTCCCTGAGCACCTCGCTCAAATCTTCCATCGACTCCATCAATCAGAATCAGGAAGAAATGCGCCGTGCAACCAAGGAGGTCTCCGACTCCGTCGCGGCGGCCATGAGCCAGAGTTCCCAATCCGTCCAGGAGCAGCTCACGACCGCCATGAGCGAAATGCTCGCCCGGATCGGAGAGTCCAGCAGCGGCTTAGCCGAGCAGTTGCGGGCAGCTGGACAAGGGGCCGCTCAGGAGATGAATGGAACCATCGCAGCATTCGCAGAAGGAATGAGCCGCCTCAATTCGTCGACCGAGGGAACGGGGGAACTCGTTGCCGAGCTGAAAACGACGGTCACTCAGCTCCGTGAACTGAGCAGCGCCACAGGAAGCCGTCTCAAAGAGTTCGGTGATCTGGTAACCCCAATATCTGAATCGGCCCGCAACTTCAAAGAATCAGCAGACGTCACGCAGCAGGCGATGACGGCGACCCAGCGGCTGACCGAGTCACTTCAGGCATCGGTCATCCAGGCGAAGGAAACGCAGGAGAAACTGGAAGCCGTCTGGCGTGGGTATGAATCCCGCTTCTCCGGGGTGGATGAATCCCTGCGGAAGGTCTTTGTTCAACTCGATGAGGGACTCAACCGTTACACCATCGGGGTTCGGGACTTCATGGGGACGCTGGATGACCAGACGGCCAAGGTTTCTAAAGATCTTGCCGGTGCGGTTAGCGAGCTGCGTCAGGCTGTCGAAGAAATGTCCGAAGTCATGGAGCACAGGTCATGAATTCGGGAGGTTACCAGCGCCACTTCGTCGACGAAGACGGTGGTAGCTATCTTGTCTCCATCAGCGACCTGATGGCGGGCCTGATATTTCTGTTTATCATCACCTTGATGGTCTTTGCGCTGAGTTTTGGCCGGGCTGTTCAGCGACGAGCGTCACTGCAGGATACTCGGAACGAACTGCTGCGAGTCCTGGGGGACGAGCTGATTAAAAAGGGCATCACGGTCGAGGTTGTGGAAGGGGAGGGGGTGCTTCGCCTGACGGAAAAGAGCATCAAGTTCAGGAGCGGACAGGACATTCTTGATTCGGGCTCGGAATCTGCGAGCAACGTGGCATTGCTGGCGGGAATTTTACGCGAAGTGTTGCCGTGCTTCGTTCAGTCCTCGAAACTTGCATGTAAACGCGAAATCGACCGACAGAAATATCCGGCAAATGTTGAGGCACTCTTCGTCGAAGGGCATACGGACAAGACACCTGTGGGGAAAAGGTCCCGCTTTCAGGACAATTACGAACTTTCCGGCCTGAGGGCGTCAGACGTAGTGCGCCGAATGCTGGAAGCGACAGAGAATCAGCTCGACGAACTTCGAAACAGTTCCGGGCTGAAAATTCTCAGTCTCAGCGGATACGCAGACCAGCGGCCTGCGAATCGGGAAAATCCCTATGCCGATGAAAACCGGCGCATTGATCTGAGATTTATCATGGAACCACCACCGGATCGTGCCGCTACGCTTCCGACGGCTGCGCGCGAGGTCAAATCGGAGCTGGAGCATGATGCCGGGCACTGATCACAATCAGTCATTGCAGGAGTATCTCGCGCACCGTGCGAAGGCGCCACTGCCTGGGCTTTCAACGACAATTGACGACGGTCCGAAGCAGACGGAGAAAGCACTCGTTCACATTCACAATCTTCTGGGCGATACCAAGCCCAAAGAGCCGACTCCCTTCGATCTGGAGGAAACGCATCGCCGCGTCTCCGAGCTCTGGGCCCGGC
Organism: Chrysiogenia bacterium; assembly: GCA_020434085.1. NCBI lineage: Bacteria > Pseudomonadati > Chrysiogenota > Chrysiogenia > Chrysiogenia bacterium. The sequence continues at coordinate 6,671 of JAGRBM010000239.1, forward strand.
AGCGCAGCCTGGAGGAGGTCAATCGGATGGACCGGCGCCGGCTGCCCTGGGTGCTGTTCTACGGAGGGGAACCCAATGAATGGTTCAGTGCGGACAGAGGATTTCGGGAGTCTTTCGGTGCCTGGCTGAAATCACAGCGTTCGGCGTCATTGGTTTCGGCATTCCTGTTTGTTCTTTTGCGGGATTACCCCAAAGACCGACCGGAGCTGAAGGGATGGTTGCAGCTGGCCAGAGAGCTCTTGGAACGGCACCGGTCCATCCGTCTGCGCAAGTGGCGGGAGCGGGAGGCGGAGTTCCAGCTGTTCTCGGAGGAGGGGCCGGAGGCCTTTGGAGAGCGTTGGTCCGCAGCGGAATCGCCCGGTGCCGGATTCCTGGAAAGCGCGGGATTCTCGCAGGGATTGGAATCCGCGCGGTTTTTGAACATTGCGGTGCAACGGTATCTGGAATGTATTCAGAATGCCCTGTCGCGAGAGCAGATCAACTCGGTTCGTTTGATGCTGTTGCTGAAACCTCTGGAAGGAAATGAAGGCCTACGGTTTCCCGAGCACAGAGTCCGAACTTTGAATGCCCTACTGAAGCCATTCCACAACAGCAAACCCGCAGATGAGCTTAAATCTGTAATCTCTGATTTTGTCTTACGACATATAGGAGATCCTCGAACACGGCGGAACGCTTGGCAGGGCGCCGATGACGCGCGTGACGTCATGCTCCGCTGGCTGGTGAGCGTGACGCTGGAGGCATTCTTCGAGATTGTCGATCAGACAGCCATGGACCAGCACTGGCATGCGCGAAAGGCATTCTGGTCGGCCTATCTGAACAACGATGCGATTCAGGACGCAAGGGTGATCCTGGGGTCACGCGCGAAAAAACTGGCGCTCTATCAATCCCAGGAGCTTCGAGGGACATTCGGGTCGCTCCGCGGCGGGGGCGGCGTGCAGGGCGGTCATTCGGTTCTTCTGATGCGAATGAACTCATTGGTAATCGCTGAGTGGAGCCATTCATCAAGTTGCTCTTTCTGGCGTATCGACGACCTACACGCGCCAGCATTTCGCCTTGGTGAGTATTCCGTCGACGAACTGAAGCAGGCAGATCGTTCGTTGAGATTCCGGCATGCACCAAAGGATGGCCTGCGTCGTTGGGAGCGTAAGTTCGCCGGATTTGTAGAGCAGGAAACCGGTATTCAAAATCCGAATTGGCGATCCTATGGCTATCGATACTGAATATTCCAGGCTGAGCTGGTCGCGCGACCCGTCTGACGTGGTGTTTCGCCTGACGTCCAGTGAAACGGCAGTTCCACTGGACGAATGGGGTAATCACGACGTTCGGTCGACGGACGGGAAACCTCTTTCATTGGCCCCGCTGTTCTCGCTTCTGGAGGATGAGCGCATTGAGGCCAGCAGCGATACCTCCGTTGCCATTTCCGATGATATTTTGGCCTCTCTCGCATCCTGGGAGCTGCGGGCGCTGGGCTTGCCTGAGCGGGTTCCCTACATGGTGGAATTGCAGATACGAGGCGATCTGCTCCGTCCAGGAGCGTCGATCTCACTTCGCTATGTCGGCGATCGTGGACGCGTTCAGATGGGCATCGAGCGCGACGGGTGTTTCCTAAAGAAGGGTGATTCTCTCTGCACCCTCTCCGAGCCGCTTTTTTCTTTGGTTCAGGCCATCGAAAACTATGGGAAGCTCCGAGACGATGAGCAGGACGAGCGCTTCGCTGTAGTTGCGCGTATCAAACAGGCGTTGCCCGAAGGCGCCCGCATCGATGATCAGCTCCAGCGCATCCAGGTAGTGTTGGCCAATGCTTTTGAGCTCCAGCCCTTCTTGAGTGGCCAGCGGGAGCCTGACTTTCATCCCAGGCTGGGTCGCATTGAAAATCCGGACAGCGATAATCCCGAGACCGCTTCAGAACCTGCATTCCAGACGCCCTTGCCGGATGCCCGGCAGGAAGATTTCGCCCGGCAATTCCGGCAGTTTGATTCGGCCAGGGGGCAGTATGCACTTGGCGGCGCGACCTACGTGATTGCGTCGCCGGACCTGCAAAAGGCTTTGAACGTCCTGCGGGAGATCCAGAAAGAGTCAGTCCCGCAAAGACGAGCATTTCTGCAGAACCCCCATGCAGTCTTGCGCGAGCGGCTTCAGGCGGAAATGGATCCACAGTTGCTGGAGACGCTGTTCCACGATGAAGGTTACAGCGAGCGGGTTCGGGGAATCGGGATCTGGGAGCCGGTGGTGCTGCCCTGGATCACGCAGGCGAAAGAGCCGTGGCTTCCCCCGGAGGAATTCGGGCTTCGGATCGACGACCGGGCTGTCTACATCAAGAAAGAAGATCTCAAGCAAGTTGAATCTGATCTTCGAAAGGCCCATGACGCGGGCGCGTCGAGTATCGAGTATCTGGGCCAATCGTTGCCGGTTACGCCGCGTACCCTTGAAAGCGTTGAGGAGCTGGTGCGAAGGGCCTTTCCCGAGGAGCCTCGGGAAAGCGCAACCCCATCGACGGATGAAGGTGAAACGCCGGAACGGGTTCAGCGCGCACTGCTGATCAAGGACAATCTGGGCGATGTTGAATTTGAAAAGGCCGCGCGCCGAGTCCATGCAGACATTGGAACCCTGCCGCCGAGCCTGCGCTCAAAACTTCACCCCCATCAGGCGGAGGCTCTCCAATGGCTTCAATGTCACTGGGCCGATGGCAGCCCCGGGGCCTTGCTCGCCGATGATATGGGGCTTGGGAAGACGGTGGAGTCCCTGAGTTTTCTCGCATGGGTAGCCGAGGAAATGCGGACTGGAACTCATGCGAAGCGACCATTGCTGATCGTGGCGCCGACGGGATTGCTCAAAAATTGGGAGGATGAGCACACCCAGCATCTGGACTCCCCCGGTCTTGGGCACGGCTTGGCCGCTTTTGGCAGCACTCTCCGGCAAGTCCGTCAGGACGGGGCCAGTAAGGGGGGAGAGGCAGATGCCGTTCCGCTACTTGATCTCGCAGCATTGCGGGAGGCCGACTGGGTGCTGACCACGTATGAGACCCTGCGGGACTATCAGTTCAGTTTCGGGAAGATCCACTGGGGAGTAATCGTCTTTGACGAGACCCAGAAGATCAAGAACCCGGGGGCACGGGTGACCGGGGCAGCCAAAGCGATGAAGGCGGATTTCTTGCTCGCGCTGACCGGCACACCGGTAGAGAATCGGCTTGGTGATTTGTGGTGCATCGTCGATATGCTTCAGCCGGGGAAACTCGGGTCACACCGCGAGTTCTCCGAAAAATATGAGGTTGCCTCGCCGGATTCCACGCCCCAGGAAGTCGAGAAACAGCGCGAGATTCTGGCTGGACTGGGGCGCCTTCTCAAGGAAGACACCCAGCCTCCCATGATGCTGCGGCGCCTCAAGGGTGAAGTTCTGGGTGGTCTGCCTTCAAAGGAGGTCCATTGCGTGGAAACCATGATGCCGGAGCTGCAATGCAAGGCTTATGACAAGCAGCTGGAGCAGGCCCGGGCGGGTGCCGGTCGCAAAGGGGCCATGCTGGAAGCCCTTCATGGCATTCGCAGCACTTCGCTGCACCCCTATCACCGCGATGGCGAGAGCGACGAAGAATACATCTCGGCCTCGGCGCGGCTCACTACGACTTTCAACATTCTCGACCAAATTCATCAGACCGGGGAGCGGGCGCTGATCTTTGTAGAATCGCGGGACATGCAGGGGACGCTCGCGGAATTGATCCAGCGTCGCTACAAGCTGCATGCCCGCCCGCTGATCATCAACGGCACCGTGTCCGGAGCCAAGCGAAAGGCTCATGTTGATGAATTCCAGCAGGGGCGGGGTTTCGATGCCATGATCCTCTCCCCCAAGGCAGGTGGCGTAGGCCTGACCCTGACGGCAGCGAATCACGTCATTCATCTCTCGCGTTGGTGGAATCCGGCGGTGGAGGATCAGTGCACCGACCGGGTGTTTCGCATTGGGCAGAAGAAGCCCGTCCACGTTTACTACCCGATTGCCGTGCATCCGCACTACCAGGAACAGAGTTTCGACTGGCGTCTGCATGAGTTACTGGAAAGCAAGCGAGCACTGAGTCGGAACCTATTGGCTCCCACTGCCATGACTGACGGCGAATCGAAACAGCTTCTGGATGATCTGATCAGGAGTGCGTCCGATTCGGCAGGTCTGCCCGCCCAGCTGACGCTGGGTGACGTGGACAGACTGGAGCCGCTCGCGTTTGAGGACTGGGTTGCCGATGAACTACGCCAGGCCGGATTCAGCGTCAAGACTACGCCCCGAACGGGTGATCGGGGGTGCGACCTGATTGCGCTTGCCAAGGCGGAAATTGGGACACCCAATCTCCTCATTCAGTGCAAGCACAGACAGACGGATGCCAATCTGGGCGAAGACGCCCTGGTCGAGATCATGAAATCAGTTGGGGAATATGACGTTCCCGCACCGAGCCAAAAAGTGGTCATCACGAACGCCAAGGGGTTTACTGCCGGGGCGAAGCGCCTGGCCACCGGCGGACAGGTGACGCTTATTGCCCGTGATCGGCTTCGATCCCTGAGAAAATTTCCCCGCTGGCGCTACTAGCGCGCCAAGTGTGGCCTATTTTGTAATCCACTCGCCTATCAGTTTTATTTCCTTCTAATTTAGCTCACTTATGAACTGATGACGCTATCGAGTCATGCAGCCCGCAACGCCCCGATCAGCTTTTCCAGATACCCCATATACACCGGCTCACGCAGTTTTTGCGCCAGCTCCGGTTTGCCCATGATGGCCAGTCCGTCGGCGAGCTGCCGGGCGTCAATTCCCTCGGCGGTGAGCTGCTGCAGCGTTTCGGGTGGATAGGTGGAGGCCAGTTCCCTGGCGAGTCGTTCGGGTGGGATCTGGTGCGCGATGCAGTGATCGAGGGCATCGCAGAGGATCTCGATTTCCTGGGCGGGGTCTGCTGAGGACGCGTTCGCGGCTGTCTGAACCGGAGCAGTCTGAGCTGCCTGCGCGGGCGCTTGCTGGGCACCGGCCATCTGGGTGACTTGCTCGGCGAGCCTCTCCTCCCCCACCTGCACGAGATTGGTCAGCAGCCGATTCGCCGCCGCGCTGACGCTCTTGCCGAGCTGTTCCATGATCGGATTTCCCTGGGCTGCGGCGGGCTGCTCCTGCAACGGAGCGAGAAGTTCGGGGATTGCATCGTCATACGCGTCTTCCGCGTCTTCATACGGAGCGAACTGCGGCGCACTCAGCCCCCGCGCCACTTCCATGATCTCCTTGAACACATGGACGTTCTCGGTGAGCGTTGGCTGCGCCGCTGCGGGCGCGTGAGTCATCCCCTGCGCCATGACCTGCATGAACGTGTTGGTCTGCTGCGCCATCATCGAAATGAGCGCCGTCACCGTTGGATCGGCGCCCTGGGGTTTCGTGGGCTGTCCG
>JAGRBM010000240.1 GCA_020434085.1 Chrysiogenia bacterium
CTCTGGCATCCGGCCAACAGTGCCAGAGCGATGAGTGCTGCCCCCGCAAGCAGGGAGCCGCGGCGGCCGATGCGGCTGGAAAAACCGCCGATGGTTGGGGACTCGCGCAAGTGACTGGCTCCTTCGCCCTGGGGCGCCCCAGCTTATTCCCCCGGCGCCCGAAGGCAAACACCGAAGGCCGCCAGAGGCCCCGGCGCCCCAAATATTTCCATGGCGGGCTCTTGTTTCGCGTGCCCCGCATCACCACAATTTCCCCGCGCGCATCCGGCATGAATCCCGGCGCGCTGGAGGACAGTCCCGAATTGATCAAGTCTCTGGACCTGGAGATCCTGGCCCAACCCGACGACCACACCTGTGGCCCCACCTGCCTGCATGCGGTCTATCGCTACTACGACCGCACGCTTCCGCTCGAACAAGTCATCAACGAAGCGGAGAGCCTCGAAGGCGGCGGCACGCTGGCCGTGATGCTTGGCCATCATGCGCTGAGCCGTGGTTTCTCCGCGCGCATCTACACCTACAACATGCAGGTTTTCGATCCGACATGGTTTGGCTCCACCCCTGCGTTCCTGGTCGAAAAACTCGTGGCGCAAAGCAAGCTCAAGAGCGGCAAACGACTGCAACTTGCCAGCCGTGCCTACCTGAAGTTCCTGCGCCTTGGCGGCGAGATTCGCTTTGAAGACATGCGCCCCTCGCTGCTGCGCAAGTATCTGAAAAAAGGCGTACCGATCCTCACGGGTTTGAGTGCGACCTATCTTTATCGCACCCCGCGCGAGAAGCAGACGGGCACCCGCGTCGACTACGACGACCTGGCCGGCGAACCGTCGGGGCACTTCGTCGTGCTTGCCGGCTATGACAAGGAAACGCGCCGCGTCCAGGTAGCCGACCCGCTCAAGGAAAATCCCATGGGCGAGGGCCAGACCTACTGGGTGGACATCGACCGCCTCATCTGCGCGATCATGCTGGGCATCCTGACCTACGATGCGAACCTGCTGATCCTCCAGCCGCCGACGGAGTAACGGCCATGCGACGACTGCTCATTGTCTCCAACCCGAAAAACTGGAAGCTGCGGATTCCCGGCGTCGAACTTGTCGGCGCCCAGGATTATCTTGGCAAACCCGAGCAATTTACCGGCGCGGGCATCCGCGTCTACAACCTCTGCCGCAGCTATCGCTACCAGACCCAGGGTTACTACATCTCCCTTCTCGCCGAAGCGCGCGGGCACCGGCCGCTTCCCAATGTCACGACGATTCAGGACCTCAAGAATCGCTCGCTCATTCGCTTCTATTCGGACGAGCTCGAAGATCTGATCCAGAAGAGCCTGGCGCACCTGCAAGCCAAAGAGTTCCAGCTCAGCATCTACTTCGGACGCAACGTGGCCAAACGCTACGACCGACTGGCCCACGCACTCTTCAATGTCTTTCCCGCCCCGCTGCTGCGTGCCGAGTTCGTGCACGGGAAGGAAGGCTGGGAGATGCGGCGCATCGGCGTCATCTCCGAGAACGAGATTCCAGATACGCATCACGACTTTTTGAACGAGGCGGCCGACCGCTACTTCCGCCGGCAGCCGCGCCCGAAAAAGCAGCAGGGCGCGCGCTACGATCTGGCAATCCTTTATGATCCCGAAGAAGACCCGCCGACCTCCGACCTGCGCGCGCTCAAGGCCTTCATCAAGGCCGGTGCAAAGCTGGGGCTGGCCGCCGAGCTCATCACGAAGGACGATTACGGCTCCCTTGCGGAGTTCGACGCGCTCTTTATCCGTGAGACCACTAGCGTGAAGAACCACACCTTCCGCTTCTCCCGGCGCGCCACGGCCGAGGGACTTGTCGTGATCGACGATCCCGAGTCGATCCTCAAGTGTATGAACAAGGTCTACCTGGCCGAACTCATGCAGCGCCACAAGATCCGCACCCCCAAGACCATGGTCGTCCACTGGGACAACGCCGAGCGCGTGCTTGAGGAGATGGGCCTTCCCTGCGTGCTCAAGCAGCCCGACAGTGCGTTCTCCCAGGGCGTCGTCAAGGCGAAGACGCCCGAGGAACTCAAACACGAAATCGAACGCCTGCTCGATTCCTCGGAACTCATCATCGCCCAGGAATTCCTGCCCACCGACTTCGACTGGCGCATCGGCGTTCTCGATCAAAAACCGCTCTATGCCTGCAAGTATTTCATGGCGCGCAGTCACTGGCAGATTTACAACCATGAGAAGAAGGGCGCCGCTTTTTCCGGCGAAGCGACCACCCTTGCCATCGAAGACGTTCCCGCAAAAGTGGTCGATACCGCCGTGAAGGCCGCCAACCTGATCGGCGACGGGCTCTACGGCGTGGACCTCAAGGAAGTGGGCGGCAAGGTCTACGTCATCGAGGTCAACGACAACCCCAGCATCGAACACAACATCGAAGATGAAGTGATCGGCGAAGAGCTTTACCTGCGCATCATGCAATCCTTCCTTGAGCGCATCGAAAAGAAGCGAGGTCGTACCCAGTCGTGAGCGAGACTCCCGAAACTCCCCTTCACCTGTTTGAAGGCTATGGCATCGAGATCGAGTGGATGATCGTCGACCGTCAGGATCTCAATGTCCGCCCGGTCACCGATTCGGTCCTGCGCAAGATCGCCGGAGAATTCGTCAACGAAGTCGAACGCGGCCCCATCTGCTGGTCCAACGAGCTGGCCCTTCACGTCATCGAGGTGAAGTCCAACGGCCCCGCGCCCGAGCTGGGCGCGCTTGCCGCGCAGTTCCAGCAGGGCGCCCGCGACATCAACGAAATCCTCGAATCCATGGACGCCATGTTGCTGCCCACCGGTGCGCACCCGTGGATGGATCCCGTGCGCGAGCTGCGGCTGTGGCCCCACGAATACAATCCGATCTACGAGGCCTACAATCACATCTTCCACTGCCAGGGCCACGGGTGGGCGAATCTGCAGAGCATGCACGTCAACCTGCCCTTCAGCGGCGATGCCGAGTTTGCGCGCCTGCACGCGGCAATCCGCCTGGCGCTGCCGATCCTCCCGGCGCTGAGCGCCAGCACGCCCTTCCTCGATGGGAAGCGCTCGCCCTATTTCGACGCGCGCCTGGACGCCTACCGCCACCACATGGACGCGGTGCCCTCGCTCATCGGACAGGTGGTGCCGGAGCCCGTCTACTCGCGCGAGGCCTACGAGCGCGAGATTCTGGGTCGCATCTACAAGGACCTCGAGCCCCACGATCCCGAAAAAGTGCTCATGGAAGAGTGGGCCAACGCCCGCGGCGCCATCGCGCGCTTTGATCGCATGGCCATCGAGATCCGCGTGCTCGACACCCAGGAGTGCCCGCAGGCCGATCTGGCCATCGCTGCGGCGGCCTCGTCACTGGTGCGCACCCTGTGCGAGGGGCGTCTTGCCGACCAGGCCGAACAAAGGGCCTTCCCAACGGGTGATCTTGCTGATATTTTCACTCAGACACTCACCCATGCGGGCGACGCAATCATCGACGACCGCGACTACCTCGAACTGCTCGGCTGCACGGAGAAGTCCATCACCGCGCGCGAACTCTGGCGCGGGCTGATGGGACAGTTCTGGCCCGGGGGCTCACAGGAACGGCAGCAGTTTGGCGAAACCATCGACGTGATTCTCGAGCAAGGCTGCCTGGCCCGGCGGATTTGCGCGGCGACCGGTGAGAATCCGGCGCGCGAGAAGCTGGCGGAGGTATACCGCAAGCTCAGCGCGTGCCTTGCCGAGGGCCGCCAGTTTGTATTGTGAGAATCGCCAACTCGTCCTGAGCTGTGAGCACGCCGGAAACCGCGTACCGGCACAATTCGCGCGCCTTTTCGAAGACCAGCACGAATTGCTGGCCTCCCACCGAGGCTGGGACATGGGCGCCCATTCCCTGGCAAAATACCTGGCCAAACACACGGGCGCGCCGCTCCATGCAGTGACCGTCACGCGCCTGCTCATCGAGTGCAATCGCTCGCCTGCAAACCCGGCACGCTTTTCGGCGCTCGCGCGTCAGCTCTGCAAGCAGGATCGCGAGTGGCTGCACGAACACGTGTGGCGCCCGCATCACGATGCGCTTCATCTCGATATCGCCGCGCGCATCCGCAAAGGGCCGGTGCTGCACCTGAGCGTGCATTCCTTCACGCCGATTCTTGACGGCAAGCCGCGTCGGGCCGACGTGGCGCTTCTCTACGATCCGGCCTCGAAGCTCGAATGCGAATTCGCCGGCCGCTGGCTCTCCGAGCTGGCACAGATCGCACCGGGGCTTCGTCTTCGACGCAATTATCCCTACAAGGGGACCAGCGACGGGATGACCCGCCTGCTGCGCCGGGAGTTCGCGGGTCAGCCCTATGCCGGGGTCGAACTCGAAGTCTCCCAGGCGCTCCTGCGCGAGACCACCCGCAAGGGGCGCCTTCATGCGCTGCTGGGCGATACGCTGCTCGATCTCTGAACCGACAATTCCTGCACCTTTGTCTGCAAAAACGGCACTGCAATCACTGACGCGCTTGTCAGCCAATGCCTCCCGCAATAAGCTCCGTTCACCTTTGCTTGAAGGGGGCGAAATCACACGTGGCAGGCAAGTACGACGAGATTTACCGCAGGTCGCTCGAAGACCGCGAGGGATTCTGGGCCGACGCGGCTCAAAACATTCACTGGGACAAGAAGTGGGACCGGGTCCTCGATGATTCCAACCCGCCGTTCTACCGCTGGTATCCGGGCGCGATGCTCAACACCTGCTACAACGCGGTCGACCGCCACGTCGAGAGCGGGCGAGCCGATCAGGTCGCGCTCATCTACGACAGCCCGATCACCGGCAAGCAGGAAAAATACACCTTCACCGAATTGCAGGACCGCGTGGCCCGCACAGCGGGAATGCTCAAGGCGCTCAATGTTGAAAAGGGCGACCGGGTCATCATCTATATGCCCATGGTTCCCCAAGCGGTGTTCGCAATGCTCGCCTGCGCGCGCATCGGCGCGGTGCATTCGGTGGTCTTCGGCGGCTTTGCCCCCAAGGAACTGGCCACGCGCATCGACGATGCCAAGCCCAAGGCCATTCTGACCGCCTCGTGCGGCTTGGAGCCCGGCCGCGTCGTGGACTACAAGCCGCTGCTCGACGGCGCGGTGGAACTGGCAAAGCACAAGCACGAGATCTGCGTCGTTCTCCAGCGCGAGCAGAAGCCCTGCCCGCTCAAGGA
>JAGRBM010000241.1 GCA_020434085.1 Chrysiogenia bacterium
CATATCATGCCGGGACGAAAGGCATGCGCCATGAACGTCCTGCTCATCACCACCGACCAGCAACGTGCCGACACGCTCGGGGCCTACGGCTCGACGCTCGGCGCCACGCCCAACCTCGATCGGCTCGCAGGGCAGGGGAGTGTCTTCGACGGGGCCTTCACGCAGCATCCCTATTGCCAGCCCGCGCGCTGGAGCATCCTCACCGGTCAGCACCCGCGCACCCACGGCGTCTGGACCAACGGCATCGACCCGACCGAGCAGCAGGTGGCCGACGCGTTCAGCACCCGCGCCGCCCGGGAGGGAATCCACACTTCATTTATCGGCAAGGCGCATTTCGCTACCAACGGCGTGCTCTTGCCGGGGCGTTCTCCTTATATGGAAGCCGCGCCCAACGCGCTGAAGATGCCCGAGGGGTGGCAGGGACCCTACATGGGTTTCGAGCACGTGGATCTGATGGAGCTGGGTCACTTCCCGGCGGGCTTTGGGCCTTGGCCGCTGGGGCTGCACTACGGCAAGTGGCTGGCAAAGGACGGGCGACTCAAGGCGCTGCAGCGCTTCGCCAAGGCGGGCCCCTGGTCGAGCCTTCCGCCCAAACGATCTGGCCCCCAGACCTGGAACTGTGCGCTCCCCGAAGAGCTCCATCCCACGACCTGGATTGCCGACCGCACCATCGACGAACTTCGTCGCAGCAAGGACAAGCCCTTCTTCATGTGGTGCTCCTTTGCCGACCCGCACCACCCCTTCGATCCGCCGGCGCCGTGGTGTTATCGCTATGACCCGGCCGACATGGCGCTGCCGCCACGCAATCCCGAAGAGCTTCGGGGCAAACCCGGGATCCAGCGCACGTTCTCGGAAGGGGTGAGCCGGTTTGCGGGTGTATTGAACCCTCCGGGCGCAAAGATCAGCGACCGCGCCCTGGCCGAGGTCATGGCCGCCTACTACGGCATGGTCGCGCAGCTCGACCACAACATCGGCCGGATCCTGGGCGAGCTCGCGACGCTGGGACTGGAGGACGACACGCTGGTCGTCTTCACCACCGACCACGGCGAGCTGCTGGGCGATCACTCCATGCTTCTGAAGGGGCCCTTCCACTATGACGGCGTGGTGAAGACGCCGCTCATCCTCAAGGGGCCGAAGATTCCGGTCGCAAAGCGTATCGACGCGCCAGTGGGGACGATCGATCTGGCGCCGACGCTCGAAGAACTCACGGGCGTCGCTGCCGGTTCGCGGGTGGAGGGAGAGAGCCTGCTGCCGATTCTCAAAGGGCGCGGTGACCGCGATGCCGTGCTTTGCGAGAACGACCATCAGATCTGGTTCAACACTCACGTGCAGACGATCGTCACGCGCGAGTGGAAGCTCAACATCCATCGCGGCCAGCCCCTGGGCGAGCTCTACGACCGGCGAAGCGATCCCGGCGAGTTCCGCAACCTCTGGGGGGAGAATCCGCGCGTTCGCGCCGAGCTCATGGCCGAGTTCGAGGCGCGCATTCCCGCGTGGAATGAGCCGCGGCGCAAGCCCGTATCGGTGTTTCCTGCCTGAGCTATTTCTTCTGTTTGTTGAAGTGCGCAAGCCTGCGTGTGAGCGTGTTGCGGTGAATGCCCAGCAGCCTGGCGGCCTTTTCCTTGTGTCCGCCGGTGCTGGCCAGCGCTTCATCGATGTACTGCTTTTCGAGTGATTCCAGGTAGCTGTGCAGGATGAAGTCCTCGCCCAGCGAGGGGTGGGATGGCGCTTCTGCAGCCGGCGCGACCGGCGGCGGGCCGGGAGGGACGCCAAGGGTTGTCACCGCCCCGAGCGGAATTTCATCTGCCTGAATGACCGGGCCCGAAGAGAGAATCACCGCACGCTCGATCACATTCTGCAGCTCTCGCACATTGCCCTTCCACTCGTAGGACTGCAGGCGTTTCATGGCCGATTCCGAGAACTGGCGCGCGGGGCTGTTTCTTGGCGCATGCTTTGCGAGAAAATAGCTCGCCAGTGCCGGGATGTCCTCGGCGCGCTCGCGAAGGGGCGGCAGGTGAATCTGGATGACATTGATGCGGTAGAAGAGATCCTCGCGAAAAGTGCCGGCGGCGATCTCCTTCTCCAGGTCGGAATTGGTCGCCGAGACGAGCCGGAAGGAAACCGGGATGTGCTTGTTGCCGCCCACGCGAGTGATCTCGCGCTCTTCGAGGACGCGCAGCAGTTTGACCTGCATCGACAGCGGCATTGTGCCGATCTCATCGAGGAAGAGCGTCCCGTCCTGGGCGAGCTCCACCTTGCCGATCTTGCGGGCGATGGCGCCGGTAAAGGCGCCCGCCTCATGGCCGAAGAGCTCGCTCTCGAAGAGTTCGCTCGAAATGGCGCCGCAGTTGATGGCCAGGTAGGGGGCGTCCTCGCTCTGCGTGTATTTGTGGATCGTCTTGGCGACGACTTCCTTACCCGTGCCGCTCTCGCCGGTGATCAGCACGCTGGTCTGGTTGCCCTTGAGGCGCTCGATCTGATCGAAGACTGCGCGCATTTTGGGGGAATTGCCGATGAAGTCCTCGTAGCGTTGCTCGGCGTGGAGCTGCTCGATGAGCGAGGTGATCTTCTTCTCTTTGGCACCTTCGTTGAGCGCGCGCCGGACCGCGTGGGTGAGCTCGTCGGGATTGATTGGTTTCGAAACGTAATCGATGGCACCGAGCTTCATGCACTCAACGACGGTGTTGATCTTCGTGATCGAGCTCATCATCACGATGGGCACCTGGGCGTCGACCTTTCGCAGCACGCGCAGAACGGAAATACCGTCGGTATCGCCCAGCACGATGTCGAGCAGCACCAGGTCGATGGCCTCGTCGCGGAACAGCCGCAGGGCATCGTTGCCGGTCTCGGCCGTGACGACGCGATAATCCTCGCCGAAGAGCATCTCGAGCTGGGCGAGCTCGGAGCGCTGGTCATCGATGGCGAGGATGGTCTTTTTCAGCGGCACGGTTCTGGGCCTTGAACTGCAGCGGCGGGCGCCATGGGGGAAGGACGTGGATGCGCGACCGCCTCGGGAATCTTCATTCGATACATGCTAAGTGTAGCCGTGATGAGCGAGCACGGAAACAGCGACAAGGTAACGGTTTTGCTGGGCGGCGCCTTCAACCCGCCGCATCTGGCACACCTGCTTGCGGCCGGCGCGGCGCTTTCCGATCCTGCCTGCGCGGAGGTGTGGCTCATCCCCTGTGCGGCACATCCCTATGAGAAGGACCTGCTGGGCTTCGAGCAGCGCGTCGAACTCTGCGAGGCGATGATCGCGCCCTTCGCGGGACGTTTATCCGTCTCAAGGATCGAGTCCGAGCTTGCCGAGCCCAACTACACCGTGCGCACCCTCGAAGCATTGCGCGGACAACATCCCGGGCGGGCTTTTGCCTGGCTCATCGGTTCGGACAACGCCATGGGCATTCATCAATGGAAAGACGCCGAGCGCCTTCCCGAGCTGGCCGACATCTGGGTCGTCGGGCGCACCGGCGAGGGAGGGGAAATCCCCGCCCACATGCACCAGCTCGCGGGGCTTCCGCTGCCGCCGATCAGCTCGACACTGGTTCGTGGTCGGATCAGCGCCGGGGAGTCCTGGCGCGGCCTTGTGGCCGGTTCGGTCGCCGAATTGATCGAGCAGAAGCACTACTATCAATAGAATTCCGCCGGCCATGCAGCCCCCGAAAATCGGGCCACCGGGGCGGGCATTGCGCTGGCGAGCGGCTATAGTGCCGCCGACATCATGATGGACTGGCTTGAAAAACCTCTGAGGCGCGTTCGGCAGCTCGTTCTGCTCCAGAACCTGAGCGATCTGGCCCTCCTGCTCAGCGCTAGCTGCGCGCTGGGATTGCTGGCGATCGGCTGGAGCGGTGTGCTGTGGCTGTCGCTGCCGGTTTGGGCGGCGCTGCTGGGGCTCACCATTTGGGGCGGCGTAAGCCTCTCTCGCTCGGCCGAGCCCGATGTCGAAGTGGCCAAGCGCATCGAGCGCCGCTTCCCGCAGCTCGATACCAGCCTGGTCAACGCCGTGAGTTTCGCCCCCTCGGGGCCCGGCGGGGCCGAGGACCTCGATGCCGCCTTCAAGGCCTGGGAGGTCGAGCGCGCCCGCAATCTGATGGGCGGCGTGGAACCGCGCCGGGCCGTGGGCTGGAAGCAGACGGGCCGCATTGCCGCGGCGACCGGAATCATCTGCGCCGTGGTGGCGATCAGTGCCGTGATCTCTCCCGAGCGATTCTCCGCCGCGCTCTCGGCTCTGGTGCGCCCGGGCGCGCAGCTTGCCCTCCTTCTCGAAGCCATCCGCTCAGGCGGCAGCGGAAGCGGGCGCGACCTGCTGGCCGACATCTCCGTCGAAGTGCAGTACCCGGCCTACACGGGCCTTGCTCCCCAGCGCATCGTGGGCGGCGATGGCACGGTCTCGGCAATGCCCGGCTCCACGGTGAAGATCTCGGCGCGCGCGCTCGAATCCATCGACGAAGCCTCCTTCGAGCTCTTTACCGGCGAGAACGCCCTCCAGATGGAGACCCCGACCCTTTCGCTGCAGGCCGAAGTGACCGGCAACCGCGTAGTGGCCGCGCGCTTTACCGCCGATGAGCCCGGCAGCTACCGCTTTTCCCTGGATGAAGATCCCACACGCGCCTACGCCATCCAGATCGTCGAGGACGTCTACCCGCAGGTGACGCTTGTCGAACCGGCCAGCGAGCTCGAGGTGCGCCCCGAGGACCGGGTGGACGTGGTCTACAACGCCACCGATGACTTCGGCCTTTCCTACATCGATCTGGTAGCCGAGATGCCCAGCGGGGAGACGCGCCGCCGGCTCTTTGAGCCCGGCGCCACCGAGACGGGCAAGGAGGGCGACTACACCCTCGATCTGGCGACGCTCGACCTCTCCGAAGAAGACGGGGAGATCACCCTCTATATAGAAGCCGCCGACAACGACACGGTGAAGGGGCCGAAGATCAGCCGTTCGGGCCGGATCATTCTGGCGCTGCGCTCGGCCGACAAGATCCACCAGGCGCTGCTTGCCGACCAGGAACGCCTGATGCAGGGCATGGTGGTCTGGCTGGCCGATGCGCTCGAACCCTTTCCCGTGAGTGCGAAGACCACGGGCGAGAAGCTGGGCAAGTCCTACGGCGAGCTCAGCGGCTCGGCCACTCGCGTGATCGAGGCCTTCCCCGAGCTGATGGCCCGCATGCGTGAGGACGAATACGCCGACTACAACGTCTACATCGCCATCGAGAAGATGTACCGCGAGCTTGGTACGTTGCGTGGCAACCTGCTGGGGTGGGCGGGCAAGCAGGGCCTTGACGCCGAGCCCTTTACCGGCCCGGTTTCGGCCGTGGCGGCGCCGCTCTCGGATTTGGTGAAGAGCCACGAAGAGCCGCTTGAACACGATATCTATTTCCTCGACCAGCTCATCTACAAGCAGCGCATGGACGACGCCCTTCGCAGCGAGGAAGACATCCTCGATGCCAAGGAGCGACTTGCCGAGCTGCTGGAGCAGTACAAGCAGACCCAGGACCCCGAGCTGCGCGAGAAGATCCTCAAGGAAATGAAGAAACTGCGCGAGCAGATCGCCAAGGCGCTCTCGAAGATGTCCCAGCTCTACCGGGAGATGCCCGACGAGTTCATCAATCCCGAGCTGCGCGACCAGACGAGCGAAGAGAACATGGCCGATCTTTCCGAGAAGATGGACCGTGCGCTCGAGAGCGGAGATCTCGACGCAGCGCTCGAAGACTTCGAGTCCTTCCTCTCCCAGGTCGATCAGATGATGTCGGGGATGCGCGAGAACTTCGGAGAGTTCAACAACTCGGCCTTTATGAAGGGGATGCAGGGAGTGATGGAGGCCGAATCTGAGGCCGCCAAGCTGGCTGAGGAACAGCAGCGCATCCTCGAAAAAACACAGAAGATTCAGGAAGAGGCCCAGAGCGAGGCCGACCGCGAGAAAATGAAGGAGCTGGTGGGCGAAGTGCGCGAGCACCTTGAAAATGCCGCCAGTGCCAGCGGGAGCGCGCGCAAGATCGAAGAAGAGCGCCAGCGTTTTCGCCGCGAAGCGGTCGCCAATCCGCCGGCGGGCGCGACGCCGCAGGAGAAGATGGCAGTCCAGAAGGCGTCCCAGACGCTCGATCGCTACCGCCTGCCGACGACCCTGGAGGGGCTCGAGCGCCAGATCGATCAGGCCCAGCTCAGTCTCGACCGCACGGAGTTTGAATCCGTCGTCGCCGATATCCAGCGCGCGCTGCAGCGCCTGGAGAACGTCGAGCGCAGCATGGAGCAGGCCGACAAGGGCGCTCCCGAGAAACTCACGAAGGAAGAACCCCGTTCGGACGATGCGCTCACCCAGGCGCGCAGCGAGCTGGAAAAGGCCATGGCGAAGTTCATGAAGGCCCAGCAGGAGCAGCAGCCCAAACTCTCCGAACAGGCGCAGCAGCAACTCAAGCAGCTCCAGGCCGAGCAGGAGCAGCTCCAGCAGCGCGCCGAGGAACTGGGCGAGAAGATGGAGCAGCTCTCGGAAGAATCGCCGATGGTCAGTTCCCAGCCGGGTTCGACGCTCCAGCAAGCGGCCCGCTCGATGCAGCAGGCCGGCGAGCGCCTGGGGCAGGGCGAGCCCGCCGGCGCCATTCCCGGTGAGGCGCGCGCGCAGTCGCAGCTCCAGCAGGCGGCTGAGCAACTTGGACAGATGCGCCAACGAATGCAGCAAGCGGGAAGCGGGATGCCCTCACCGATGCCGTTTGGCATGCAGCCCATGGGGCGTACCGGCGTCAACGGGATGCAGTCCAATCCCCGCGAAGAGGTGGAAGTGCCCGAGGGCGATGAGCGCGTTCCCGCCGAGTTCCGCGAGGACATCATCAAGAGCATGAAGGAAGCGGCCCCGGACGAGTACAAGCCGCTCAATGACGAATATTACCGCAAGCTGATCCGCTGATTCCGGCGTCAGCGCTGCGAACCGGTTACTGACTATCGGTCATCATAAAGACCATCCATGGGGTGGGCTGGGCTCCGGGGCTCGGCTATAGTCCGCGCCATTCCGGGGTTGCCGTACCCCTTCTTGTGAGCGTTCCGTGACCAGACATCATCGATCAAAGCTTCGTGAATTGGCCAACCTGCGCGGGATGCTCCCCGCGGCGGCGGCGCTGTGCCTGCTCGCGCTTGGCGCATGCGGCGGCGGGCAGGGCGGTGGCGGCTTTGGAGAGATGCCCCCTGTTGCAGTTGAAACCATCGAACTCCAGCCGCGGGTTTTCCCGCGGATCATCACGGCGGTGGGCTCGCTGGCCAGCCCCCAGAGCACGCTCGTATCCGCAGAGATTCCCGGGCGTATCGACCAGCTCGACATTCCCGAAGGGCAGCGCGTGGATAAGGGCCACCTGCTTGCGCGCATCGAGGACAGTGAGACGAAGGCCAAGGTTTCGGTGGCCCGTGCCCGCTACGACAATGCCAAAGACCGCCTGGCGCGCCTTCGCTCGCTGCGCAGCGAGCGGGTGATTGCCCAGCAGGATCTCGACGACGCGCTGGCCGAGCTGCGCGCCGCCGAGGGCGAGCTCGAAGCGGCCAAAACCCTCCAGAACAAGACCGAAATCCGCGCGCCCTTTACCGGGATCGTAGGTCTGCGGCAGGTAAGCCCCGGCGCCTACATCAACCTGGGCACCCCCATTGTGAAGCTCACGCAGCTCGACCCGCTCGATCTGATCTTCAGCGTGCCGGAGAAGTTCGCCACGGAAGTGGCAGTTGGCCAGAAGGTGCACGGAACGACCTCGGGCTGCGGCGAGACTTTCGAGGGCACGGTGAGCGTGGTCGAGCCCTTCGTCGATCCGGTCAATCGCGTGATCAACCTGCAGGCCAGCGTCAGCAATGAGGCCGGGAAGCTCCGCCCGGGCATGAGCATTTCGGTGCGCCTGGAGATCGAGCAGGTAAATGATGCGCTGCTCATTCCCGCCGAGGCGGTGATTCAGCAGGGCCGCTCGCGCTCGGTCTTCACCGTGAGCGAGGACGGCACGCCGGTCAGCCACGAAGTGCGTCTCGGCTACATCGGTCCGAAGTTCGTGCAGGTGATCGAGGGCCTCTCCGCAGGCGACGTCGTTGTGACCGCCGGCCACCAGAAGCTCCGTCCGGGCGCGAAGGCCGCGCCCCAGCCCCGCGAGGACGTCGTCAACGACAAGTTCGATCTGGGCATTTCCGGCGCAGAAGACGCCTGCAGTCTCTAACGGGTCACCATGGTTCTCTCTGACGTTTCGATCAAACGCCCGGTCTTTGCCACCGTGATGAGCTTGCTCATCGTGCTGGTGGGCCTGCGCTCGTTCGGTCTGCTGCCGGTGCGCGAGTATCCCGACGTGGACAACCCGGTTGTCTCCGTGAGTGTCGACTACGTGGGCGCTACGGCCGAGACCATCGAGTCCACGATTATCGAGCCGCTCGAGCAGGCTCTCAACGGCATCGACGACATCCGCAACATCGACTCGACCGCCGCCTACGGCAACGGCCGTGTCAGCGTGGAGTTCAATCCCAACCGCGACATCGACGAGGCTGCCACGGACGTGAACAACGCCGTGCAGGCGGCGCTGGGCAAGCTGCCCGAAGATGCCGAGCGTCCGGTCATCCGCAAGGCCTCTTCGGGCTCGCGCGCGCTCATGTGGCTCGCGGTGCGCGGTGACGGCTACAGCCCGCCCGAGCTCACCGACATTGCCGACCGCATCGTGAAGACGCCGCTGCAGGTGCTTCCGGGCATTGCGAACATCATCATCGGCGGCCAGCGCAAGTATGCCATGCGCATCTGGCTCGATCCCGACAAGATGGCCGCTCGCGGCGTGGATCCGCGCGATGTGCGCAACACGATCCTGGCCAACAACCTCCAGCTCCCCGCCGGGGTAATCGAGGGCGCGGCCCGCAAGTTCACGGTGCTGGCAGACGCGCAGATCGCCGATCCCCACGTCTTCCAGGATCTTGTCATCCGTCGCGACGCCGATCAGGTAATTCGCATCCGCGACATTGCCGAGGTCGAACTGGGCGCCGACAACTACAACACGATCACCCGCTACAAGGGCCGCCCCGTGGTGGGCATCGGCGTGGTGAAGACCTCCGTTGCGAATGAGCTGGCGGTCAGCGACGTCGTGCGCGCTTCGCTTCCCACCATTCGCAAGGACCTGCCGCCGGGGGTGCAGATCGACGTTGCCGTGGATGGTTCGCTCTTCGTGCGCGAGTCGTTGCGCGAGGTGTGGATCACGCTGGCCATTGCCGGCATCCTGGTGGTGCTGGTCAACTGGTTCTTCCTGCGCTCGATTGCGGCGACGATCATTCCCTCCATCACGATTCCGGTTGCGGTCATTGGGACCTTCACGGTGATGCAGGCCGCCGGCTTCTCACTCAACGTGCTTACGCTGCTTGGGCTGGTGCTGGCCATCGGGCTTCTGGTGGACGACGCCATCGTTGTGCTCGAAAATATCTACCGCCATCAGGAACTGGGCGAGAAACCGCTTCCGGCCGCCATTCGCGGTGCCAAGGAAGTGGGTTTCCCGGTGCTGGCGACGACGGTGGCGCTCATCGCGGTGCTGCTGCCGCTCTCGATCCTTCCTGGAAATACCGGGCGCCTCTTTCGGGAGTTCTCGCTCACCGTGGCAATTTCGGTGGCGATCTCGACCTTCGTCGCGCTGACGCTCGTTCCCATGATGTGCGCGAGATTTCTCAAACACTCGAAATCCCACGGCAAAATCTATCTGGCCATCGAGCGCCTGCTCGACTGGGCGCAGGGGCACTACGAGCGCGCGCTGCGCTGGTCGGTGGGGCATACGCGGGCGATCTACATCTTCCTGTTGGTCAACGTGCTGGCCAGCGTGGGGCTCTTTATGGTTCTGCCCAAGACGCTCGTGCCGACCGAAGACCGCGGCTCGTTCCTGACCATTGCGAAGGCCCCGCGCGGTTCGACCCTGGCCTATACGAATGTCACCGTGGAGAAACTGCAGGCGGAGGTCGCCAAGATTCCGGAGGTGGAGGGCTACTTCGCCGCCATCGGCCTGGCCATCGGCGGCGCGCCAAAGACTTCCGAGGGCTTCATGTACACGCGGCTGGTGCCCTGGCGTGAGCGCTCGGTCAAGCAGCAGGACATCGTGGCCTCGCTATTCCCCAGTTTTCTGAGCATGCCCGGTGCGCTGGCATTTCCGATCAACCTGCCCTCGCTGGGGCAGAGCCGCCAGTCCGATCTCGATTTCATTCTCAAGAGTTCGCTGGCCACGCTGCCGGAATTTGTGGATGTGGTCGAGGAGGTCTCGGCGCGCGCACGGGAGATCCCTCACCCGGGCGGCAATGGCCCGGCGCTGGTCAATCTCGATACCGATCTCGAAGTGGACAACCCGCAGCTCGAAGTACGTTTCGATCGCGATGCGGCTGCCGATCTCGGGCTCAGCGTGCGCGACGTGCTCGAGGCCATGCAGATCGCACTCTCAGAGGGGCGCACCAACGACTTCATCCTGCGTAACAAGCAGTACGACGTGATCCCCGCGCTGGCGCCGCGTTTCCGCAGTGCGCCCGACCACATCGATCGCATCCACCTGCGCGCGGCCAATGGCCGGATGGTGCCGCTCTCGGCTGTCGTCCGCGTCGTTCCGACCGTGGCGCCGGCGGAGCTGCATCACTACGACCTGCAGCGCTCGGCCACGGTGACGGCCAACCTGGCGCCGGGCGCGACGCTGGGCTACGTGCTCGACGAGATGGACAAGATCGCCGCCGAGGTGCTCCCCAAGGGATTCTCCACCTCGCTGAGCGGCGCATCACGCGAATTCCGCGAGTCTTCGGCGGCGCTTTATCTGACTTTCGCCTTCGCGCTGCTGTTCATCTATCTGATCCTCTCAGCGCAGTTCGAGAGCTTCATTCACCCGATGACGATTCTCTTCAGCGTGCCGATGGCCGTGCTCGGCGCGCTCGCGACGCTGGTGATTCTCTATTACGGCGGCGGGCTCATCGGGATGGATACAACGCCGTTCTCCATGAATCTCTACAGCCAGATCGGCATGGTGCTGCTGATCGGCCTGGTGACGAAGAACTCGATTCTGCTGGTGGACTATGCCAACCAGGCCCGCGCCCACGGCAAGGATATGCTCGAAGCCATCATCGGTGCCGGCCTGACACGCTTCCGGCCGATCCTGATGACGGCGGTGACCTCGATTCTGGGTTCGCTGCCGCTGGCGATTGCCACCGGCGCCGGCGGCGAGTCGCGGCGCCCCATCGGTGCGGCCGTGGTGGGCGGATTGACCTTCTCGACGATCTTCACGCTCATGGTGATTCCTGTGGTGTACCGCCTGCTGGTAGAGCTGGCCGAGCGCTTTGGCATCAACACCGTTCCGCCGGCGATCGAGCTTGGCGAGTTCGAAGAACTGCCCTCGGAATCTTCAGAAGCCCCGGACGCCGGGGAAGAAACAGCCACAGATTCGGGTAAGCTCGAGTAGGTGTCGCCGACTTGCGGCGCCAGGAGGCTTCCATGCGCCGTTTTGTTGCGCTTGTCCTGATTGTCATCGCGTTGCCGGTTCAGGTAGTGCACGCCGATCCCACGGAAATCCTCATCCGGCCCGATGCGGCTACGCCTGCGCCGGTTGTCAACGGACGGGTCGACCACGGGCCCTGGGATGCGCTGCTTCAGCGTTACGTCAATGACGCCGGGCGTGTGGACTACAAAACCTGGAAAGCAAAGAGCCGCGGGGAACTCCGTCACTACCTGCAGGGCATGGCTGCGGTCGATCCGGGCGCGCTGGCGGACAAGGACGAGCAGATCGCCTACTGGATCAACGTCTACAACGCGCTCACGGTCCACGGAATGCTGGAGTTCTATCCCACGCGGAGCATCAAGGACCATGTCTCCTACGTCTTCGGCTTTCACTTCTGGAAGGACACGAAGATCAAGATTGGCGGGAAACGGCACTCGCTCGACGCGATCGAGCACCGGATCCTGCGCAGGATGGGCGAGCCCCGCATCCACTTCGCGATCGTGTGCGCGTCCATCGGCTGCCCGCGTCTGTGGAACCATGCCTACACCGGCGAAGGGCTGGGCAAACAGCTTGACGCCAACGCGCGGCATTTCTTCGCACAGGCGCAGAACTACCGGCTCGATCGCGGCACGAACATGCTCTATCTCTCGTCGATTTTCGACTGGTTCGGAAAAGACTTTGGGGATGGTGAAGGCGCGCTGCGCGCGCTGGCCGCGCGCTACGTCTCTTCCGAAGACGCGCGCTATCTCAAAGAGCGCACTCCGAAGGTGGAATTCCTGCCCTACGACTGGAACATCAACGAGCAGTAATCAGGAAGCGGTTTCTTCGGCGGCGGCGGGCTCGGCATCCGGCGGGGAATCGCGGAAGGCCTCGATGTCCTGGATATTGCCGACGACGACGAGCTGGTCGCCCTGGCGCAGCGGCATTTCGGCGTTGGGGATCTCGTTCTTTTCTTCCTCGCCCGGGTGCTTGATGGCCACGACCGAGAGCATGAAGCGCGCGCGCAGGTTGAGCTCGCGCAGGCTCTTGCCGGCCATGTGAGAGGGAAGCTGGATCATCTGGACCTGGTAGCCACTGGGGAGCTGGATGAAGTTGCGGCGGCGCTCATCGTCGTCGGAGTTCTCGTACCGGACGGTGCCCAGGAAGTCCTTCTTGAGAATCTCGCGGTTGTAGAGGCTGATGACGTCGTGCTCGCTGATCGTGCCGAGGAAAACCCGGGACTTGGGATCGGCCACGGGCAGGCGGTCGGATTCGGCTGCCAGAAAGCGGTCCATGCACACGCTCAGAGTGATGTCGGGCGCCACGGCGGGGACCGCGTTGCTGGCTACATCCCCGGCAACAATGAGGTCGCCGAGTTCTTCCTCACCCAGAATGTCCTTGATGTCGTTGAGCGTGACGATCCCCATGTAGCGACCATCGGTTCCGATGACGTAGCGCTCGTTGTCGCGGCTCGCAAGGAAGATGGTCACCAGCTCGCGCAGCGGCATGGAGGGCGGAACCGAACGGCCGCCCGGGCGCATCACGTCCTGCACGCGGTAGGCCTGCATGATGGCTTCCTCACGCCCGCGCTTGAGGCTGATCCCCTTGCGTAGCAGGGCGTGGGTGTAGATGGACTCACCCTCGATGATGGCGGCAAAGAGGGTGGATACCGAACAGGCCAGCATGAGCGGCAACACGATCTGGTAGTCGCTCGAAATCTCAAAGAGCATGATGATACAGGTGATCGGCGCGTGGATGGTTCCAGCCAGAACCGCGCCCATGCCCACCAGCGCGTAGGCGCCCGGTTCGGCGGTGAGCTCGGGGAAAATGGGGTGTACCACCGCCCCGAAGAGGGCCCCGACCACGGCTCCCAGAAAGAGTGCGGGTGTGAGCGCCCCGCCCGAACCGCCCGAGCCCAGCGTCACCGTGGAGGCGAGCACCTTGATGGGCAGCACGAAGAGAAGCAGCGTGAAGGGCAGTCCCTCGTTGAGGATGGTCGTCATCGTGCCAAAGCCCGTGCCGTAGACCTGGGGAGCGATGATGATGCAAAGGCCGACGACGGCGCCGCCGATGGCCGGACGCAGGTAGTCGTGGACCTTGAGCTTGTCGAAGAATTCCTCGCTCCAGTAGAGCGAGCGGGCGAAGACCGCGGCCACCGCGCCGGCGATGAGCCCGAGCACCGCGTAGAGCGGGATCTCGAAGGCACTCTCCAGGCTGTAGTGGGGGACCTGGAACGCGGGATAATTGCCCAGGAATGCCCGGGAGATGGCCGTTGCCGTCACGGAGGAAACAACGATGGGGCCGAAGATGGGCGCCGCGAAGTTGCCGAGCACGATTTCCAGGGCGAAGAACGCGCCCGCGATGGGCGCGTTGAAGACTGCGGCAAGCGCGCCGGCAACGCCGCAGCCCACAAGACTGGTCACCGAATCGGTGTTGAGCCCCAACACCCGACCGATCTTCGAACCGATGGCCGCGCCGATCTGCACGGTCGGACCTTCGCTGCCGACCGAACCGCCGGTGCCGATGGTGATGGAGGAGGTGATCGACTTGACCACCGCCACGCGGCCGCGGATGCGTCCCTGGTTGCGGGCGACGGCCTCCATGACCTCGGTGACGCCGTGGCCGCGTGCGTCCTTCACCCAGGTGAAGATCATCGGGGAAATCAGTAGTCCGCCCAGGGCGGGCAGGGCGATCTTGTAATACCAGGGGACCGATTCGAGCGCCGTCACCGGGTCGACGCCGCCGCCGAGGGCGAGCTCGTGAATCAAAATGATGAGATGGTGGAATCCGACACCGGCGAAACCCGAGGCGATGCCGACGAGCACGGATGCTGTCAGCAGCTTGATGGGCATGTTTCCGGCATTGCCCATCCACTTTTTGAGGGTCGCATTCTGTGTCATCAGCCCGCTGAGGTGGGCGGCGAAGGCTGGCGCAACGGATCCAAAGTTGCGGCACGGGGTCGCGGCAGTGATGTCGCGGCACAGGTGGGAGCGCACGTTCCGCGCGTCGGCCGCCCTACGCGGGCCCTACATACAGCGCTGCCGCTCGCTTGTAAAGGAAAAGACCGGGATTGCCTAGAAAGAACGGCCCAGGCGCACGTAGAATTCGGTTTCTTTCTTCACGCGCAGCCCCCGGCCCACGCCCACGCGCACCGGTGTGGGCAGGTAGTAGCTGAGGATCACGTCGAAGACGAGCTCTGCGCCCGCGCCCACGGCGACGTCGGCGCTCTTTGGAGTGATCCCCTCATCCCAGGCCGTGCCGGCATCGACAAACCCTGCCAGATGAATGCTCTGCAGGTAGATCGGCAGGTTCCATGCCCCGCGCCGCACCCTGAGCAGCGGCATGCGGTATTCGGCGTTGCCGGAGACGACGTGGTCGCCCGAGAACTCGGATTCCCCGAAACCGCGCAGCAGGGCCAGCCGGGTGCCGCTGAGCGTAATGAGCCCCTGACCCAGCGAGCCGCCGAGAACGAAAGCCCGTGTGAGGGGGCGGTCCCCCTGGGTCGTGCCGCCGGCCGCGCGAAGCGCGATGACGTGGTGGTCGAGAAACGGCACGGGAATGTAGCCGCGCACGTCACCGGAGAAGATGGCGCTGGTGTAATCGCCGCCCAGGCTCTCGTGATAGAGGTTGGATTCCAGCACCACCTGCAGACCGAGTTCGGGAGAGATCGCCTCCTCGGACTGCTTGGTCCGGCCCAGTCCCACCCGCGCGAAGAAGCCCGAGAGGTTGCTGCCGGTAAAAGGCGCCGGATTGGCACCCTGCTGGGCGGCCAACAGCAGAAGGCTGTCATCGAGTGCGCTGCGTCGCTCGAACTCAAAGCCCACGCGGTAACTCAATCCAGGATCGAGGTCCCGGTCGATGGGCACCAGCCCGATGCTCAAGGGCGAGCCGGAGGCCAGTCCCAGGCGCGCGGTCTCGCGAAGCTCGAAGACGTCGACCTGATTGAGCGCCGTCTTTGATGTGCCCACCACCGCCGTTCCGAAGGAAGAGAGATTGCGCGAGTAGCTGCCGAAGATGAGCGGGTCGAGCAGGGCGGGGGCCTTGATACGCGAGTAACCGAAGGTGGTGAACACGCGGGGCTCGGCGCTGTCGAGTCCGTAGTAGAGCGAGGCCGAATAAAACCAGTGGCGCAGCAGATCTTCGTCGGCGGTCCATGCGCCGATCAGGTTGTCGTTGCTGGCCTGCACATAGGTGGGCATCCAGAAACGCGGCACCAGTGTGGAGAGCGGGCTGTAGCGCTTCGGCGCGTCGGGTTCGACGGCCGCCGCGGGCTCGGGCTCGAACTGCGCCGGTTTCTTCTGGAGCTGCGTGGGGGCCGCATCATCGAGCGCCTGCTGCTCGTTCACCTCGATGGACCGAATGGCGCGCCCGCTTGCTTCCCAGGAAACAAAGACAACGGTGTTGCCTTCTGGCGTGAAGGTTGGTTCGAGCGCCGCGCCGAATACGCGGGTCAGCCGCGTTGTTACGCCGCTGCCAAGGTCCAGTAGATACAGGTCGTATATGCCGCCGCGGTCGCTCGCGAAGACGAGCGTGCTCCCATCGGGCGAGCGCGCGGG
>JAGRBM010000242.1 GCA_020434085.1 Chrysiogenia bacterium
GCTCCGGCGCGCAGGAGGCATTCATGACCGAGCCATCAAGAACCGAGGCCCGCATCGCCCAGATGGTTTTTCCCGAGCAGGCCAACCACTACGGCACCCTCTTTGGCGGAGAGGCCATGAAGATGCTCGACATGGCGGCCTTCGTCGCGGCCTCGCGCTACTGCCACCAGGAGGTAGTCACCGCCAGCATCGACCGCGTGGACTTCGACCACCCCATCCGCGTGGGATACCTGGTGGAGGCGATTGCCACCGTCGTCCGCACGGGAAAGACCTCCATCATTGTGGACGTGGAACTCTTTTCCGAGGACATGCTCACCGGCGAGCGCGTCCGGGCCACCCGCGGGGAAGTGACCATGGTCGCCCTCGACGAGAATCGCCGTCCGACCCCGGTCACGCCGCTCACCTGAGAAAGCACCCCGGAGACTTGCAGCAGGGCGTTTTTTTGCCCACCATGAGCCCGCTTTTGGAGGAGACCTCAACCATGCGTCACAAGCACAAGCACACCCTCGAGCACATTTTTGCTCACCCGATCAACACCAACATAGACTGGAAACAGATCGTCCATCTCTTCGAAGCCCTCGAGGCCGATATTGAAGAGACGAGCCATGGCCGCCTGAAGGTCAAGCTCAACGGTCAGGAAAATTCCTTCGCGATTCCCCATGGCCACAGCCTGGAGTCCAAGGACGAGATCATGGCGATTCGCCACTTCCTCGAGGCCGCCGAAGTCACTCCCGAGACCCTCGCCGAGGAAGAGTAGTCCTTGCCCAGGGAGATCGAGCGCAAGTTTCTGGTGCGCGGCGATGCTTGGCGCAGCGCCGCCACCAGCAGCGCCAGATTCTCCCAGGGATACCTGCTCAACACGGTCGGCAAGAGCATCCGCGTGCGCCTTGCAGGCGCGCAGGCCTGGCTGACCATCAAGGCCGCGGCCGAAGGCATCGCCCGACACGAGTTCGAGTATCCGATCCCGCCAGAGCATGCGCGCGAGCTGCTCGCCCTGTGCGAGGGGCCGCTCATCGAGAAGACCCGTCACCTGGTTACGATTGAAGGCTTTGTCTGGGAAGTCGACGAGTTTGGCGGCGAGAATGCCGGACTCATCGTTGCCGAGATCGAGCTGCCCGACGAAGACGCAGACTTTGCCCGCCCCGAGTGGCTGGGCGAGGAAGTCACCCATGATCCGCGGTATCTCAATGCCGCACTCGTAAAGAATCCGTTTTCCCGCTGGGCCTAGCCGCGGGCGCGCTTCAACAGGGCGGCGATCCCGGCCCGGAAATCCTCCGGCGGCGTGAGCAGGCTGACCACCACGGACGCGGGCGATTCGAGATCGAAGAAGTAGCCGGGCTGCACGATCACGCCATCCTCGCACACCAACTCAATGGCGAGCGCCTCATCATCGAGCCCATCGGGCAACGTAATCACCGCATACCAGCCCCCCTGCGCGGGGAGCACACCAAGCACGCCGCCGCTCAGCAGCTCGGCCAGCGCGGCGCGGTTTTCGGCAAGCCGTTTCTTGATCGGCGCCTGCTGCGCCGCTTCCAGGGCCAGCAATCCGGGAAGCGCCACCTGCACCGGCGCGGCCAGAGAGAGGTAGCTGTCGGCAATGAACTCAAGCCGATCCAGGCATTCGGAAAGCTCGGCTTCGGGCCCGCTCACCAGCATCCAGCCGAGCTTGAGCTGCGGCAGAGCCAGCGACTTCGAGAGACCGCCCAGCACAAAGCAAAGCACTTCGCTCTGCCCTGCCAGCGAGTGACTGCTCAAATCCGCTCCATCAAATCCGTAATCGAGAAACACCTCGTCGGAAATGAGTGCCAGCCGCTCGCGCCGGGCAATCTCGACAAGGAGCGCCCGGTCTTCGGGATCCAGGCAGTTGCCCGTGGGATTGTTGGGGTTGATAACGACCAGCGCCTTGGTCCGAACCGTGAGCGCGTTTTCCAGCGAATCGAAGTCGATGCGCCAGCCCCCCTCCGTCAGGCAGAGGTGGTAGGGCGCCGGCCGCGCGGATTCGAGGGTGAGCAGGTGTTCGAGTAGCGGATAGCTGGGCGCCGGGACCAGGATCTCGTCCTCCGGGTCGCAAAACAGCTTGAACAGGAAGGAGTAGGCCTCGCTCGTCGAGGCCGTCAGGAGCATCCGCGAGGGATCGGCGTCAATTCCCTTGGCCGAGAGATGCAAAGCCAGCGCTTCGCGCGCAGAGAGCAATCCACGGGGCGCCGGTTCATAATGCATCGCCCCCTGGATCTTGCGCAATGCGACAAGGATTTCCTCGCGCAAAGCGTCCAGTCCCACTGTGGTTGGGTTCGAGTGGCTCAAATCGATACGCTCACTCGTGTGACGCCTTTCAATTTCACGTGCAAGTGCATTAGTCTGTAAACTGTGGGGAATTCGCCCCGAGTAGTCAGCCATCGATGGAACCCCGCATATGGGGTGCCTCATGACGGACATCCCGGATTCTCACAAGCCTTGCGGCGTTTGGGGGACAATGCAAGATCGCTCTGCACAACGCCTCGCGCTACTGTACATTGCCATAGCCGGCCTGTGGATTTTTTTTAGTACGATTATCGGACTCGGATTTGATCTTGCGGAACTCGAAGGCGCTCTCTTCGAACTCATCAAGGGGCTCACCTTTGTTCTCGTCACCGGCTCCATACTCTACCTTTACGCACGTCGCCAAAACGAACTTGAACTGACCTCCAAAGATGCACTCACCGAAAGCGAAGAGCGCTACCGCGAGCTTCTCGCCAATTTCGGTGCAATCATTCTGCTGTTCGATCAAGATACACATGAAATTCGCGACGTCAACGATACGGCCTGTTCCTTCTACGGCTACGACTATGAAGAGTTCTGCGGCAAGCACGTCACTGAACTGTTTGCCGATGACTCGTCTATCCCTCCTCTGGGCCAGAATCACAGAAACCTTCGTTCCCGTCACAAACTGAAGTCCGGCGCGGAGCGAGAGGTCGAACTGTTCTGCAGTTTGCTGTCCCTTCCAACCGACAAGCGAATGCTCTGCATTGTCAACGACGTCACCGAACGCGAAGCAGCCCGCGAACAGCTTCGCCTTGAGAGCGAGCGATTTGCGCTCGCTATCTCGACCATGAAAGGGGCGGTCTGGGAGTGGGACGGCAAAAGCGACGATATGGCGCTTTCGCCACGCCACTATGAGATGCTCGGTGAACCGATCGGCGCCTTCCCTCCCAAAATGTCCTACCTCGTCGAGCGGATACACCCCGAAGATCGGCCCCTCGTCATTGCCGTTCGTGCCGGGTTTCTTGCCGGACAAGCTGATGAATTTGATCTCACATTCCGCGTCCGCCATGCCGCCGGGCACTGGATCTGGCTCCGTACCCGCGGAAGGCGCATCCACACAAATGATTTCAGCTCCCAGCGGGTGATCGCCGTCGATGAAGAGGTTACCGAACGCAAGTTCATCGAGCAGCAAGCCCAGCTCAGCAAGGTTCTGATCGAGAAGAGCCCCGCCATTCTCTTTCGCTGGAGCAATAAAGAGGGCTGGCCTGTTAACTTCGTAACCCGAAACATCGAACGCCTGGGCTTTTGCCCGGAAGACTTTCTGGAAAACCAGCGAGACTATGCTTCCATCATCCACCCGGATGACCTGGCCGATGTGAAGGCCCATTGGAATAGTTTTGTCGGGAGCGGGCAATCCGAGTTCACTATGGATTACCGCCTGATCAAAAAGGACGGAACCATTGTCTGGGTCTCCGAGAGCACGAACCTGATCAAGGATGAAAACGGCGACATCATCGAGCTGCAAGGCACGATCATCGACATTACAAAACGAAAACTGCAGGGAATCAGCCTTGAGCTGGCGGCGGCTTTGGACAGTGCGGTCATCAATGACGAGCCCCTCGACGACATTCTCGCGACTTTCTGCGACAACACCGCCCGGCTCTACGATCTTTCACTGGCTTGGATTGGCGCCAAGCAAGCGGATGGCTCTGTCACCTGCCGCGCTGCGCAGGGTGCGGCAGCAGGTTATGTGCAGGGCATCAACGTTCGATGGGATGATACGCCCGAGGGAAATGGACCTGGGGGACGTGCCATTCGCACCGGAGAGGTCCAGCGCCACAACATCGACTCCCCTGAGTTTGCACCCTGGCATAAACGGGCGACCCCATTTGGGCTGCAGTGTTCGGCCGTCATTCCCCTGGCAACCGGGCAGGAGGTTGTAGGCTTTCTCGCCGTCTACGCCAGCCACCCGCAGGGGATCAGCGATCTGCACATTCAGCTACTAAGCGATGTGGGTCGCAACCTGGCAATTGCCTGGAAGAGCGCCGACCATCGCAAGATGTTACTACGCCAGGATGCAGCGCTCTCCTCAACCGTCAACGGGGTCGTGGTTACCGATCGCAAGGGGGACGTGGCATGGGCCAACCACGCTTTTGAACAGATCACCGGATATGAAGCGAAGGAGCTCATCGGCCAGAATCTGCGATTGCTCAAGTCCGGCAAACACGACAAGCGCTTTTATCAGGACCTTTGGTCGCACCTGCTTCGCGGCGAGACTTTCAGCGCCGATTTTACCAACAAACGCAAGGATGGCTCCCTCTACCAGTCCCGCCAAACGCTGATGCCGCTATACAACAACCATCAAGAGATTGTCAGCTTCGTCGGCATCCAGGAGGACGTGTCCGCCCGCGAGGCGGCCGAAAAGCGTGTTGAACACCTGACCGCTCACGACCCACTCACGGGCCTGCCCAATCGAGTCAGCTTCAACAATGCCATGGCGCACGCCATCTCCAGTGCGACCGATTCCGGGCACTCTCTTGCCGTGCTCTATTTCGATCTTGACCGCTTCAAGATCATCAATGATGCGATGGGCCACTCCACCGGTGATCGCCTGCTCCAAAGCGTCTCCCGGCGAATCCGACAGGTCATGCGCGAGGGGGACCTGCTGGCCCGCGTGGGAGGTGATGAGTTTGCCATTGTGCAAAACGGCGTTGAGTCCGACGACGATGCCATGCGACTGGCACGGCGAATCATCAGCGAGCTGTCGGAACCAATCAATCTCGATGACCGTGAGATCAATGCCAGCGTCAGCATCGGCATTACGCTCTACCCCAGAGACGGAACGACTCCCGAACAACTCCTCTCGAACGCCGACCTCGCGATGTACAAAGCCAAATACGAGGGCCGCAACACCTTCCGTTTCTACTCTCCTACCATGCATGCCAATGCCCAGAGCCGGGCCACGCTGGAATCGGACCTGCGCAGGGCCGTCAAGCAGGGGGAGTTCGAGGTCTTCTACCAGCCGCAGGTGCGCCTGCAGGACGGGGCCCTGGCAGGAATGGAGTCCCTGGTTCGCTGGAGATACCCGGATGGGACGTTGCGGATGCCCGGCACGTTCATCACCGCCGCTGAAGACATCGGTGTGATCAGCCAGCTCGGGCAGTTTGTACTCAGCGAGTGCTGCACCCTGGGACGCAAGTGGATCGACGAAGGCATCTGCCCCGAGCGCCTTTCGGTCAATCTCTCGTTCGCGCAGTTTCAAAACCAGGATCTGGTTGCCATCATCCGGCGCACACTGACGCAGACGGGTTTCCCGCCAGAACGCCTGGAACTCGAACTGACCGAAAGCATTCTTGCCAAGTATCCCGAAGACGCGGTGATCATAACCCGCCGGCTCCATGCGCTGGGCATTCAACTGGCCATTGACGATTTTGGCACCGGCTATTCATCGCTGCGCTATCTTCGCGAATTCCCGGTCAGCCGCCTGAAGATTGACCAGTCCTTCGTCCGTGATCTCAGCGCCGACGACAAGAATAATTCGATCGTGCAGGCTGCCGTCGACCTGGGCCACAATTTGGGTCTTCAGGTCATTGCCGAGGGCGTCGAAACCAACGAGCAGGCAGCCATCCTCCAGTCTCTGGGTTGTGATGAAATTCAGGGTTTCTTGTGCGCGAAGGCGCTACCCGTTGCGGAGATAGAAACCCTGCTGCGTGCACCGGTTTTCCCCGATCTGATGGGGGCCCCGTACGGCTTCCCGTGACCGAGTAGCAGGCCCTGGCAACGAAGTTGTTGCGCGCTCAAACCCCGGCCTTGCCGCGGGCCTCCAGCAGGCGCATCATCAGGTTCTCGCGGTATTCGGCCAGCTTGTCGCGGCCTTCGAGCCCCTGAATGCGGCGCTGGGCGTCGACGTAGGCCGGAACGTAGCGCCAGGCCTTCGGCGTAAGGGGATAGGCCGTGCGCACGCTCGTCATGAAGGTCTTGAAAACCGCCCGCTGCACGGGTCCGTAGCGGAACCCGAATTCCTCGCGAAAGCGCGGCGGCAGCAGCCCGGCGGTCACGATCTTGTAGAGCCACATGGCCGGCGTAAGCGAGGGGAGCGGCGGCGTGAGCGCCCAGTTTGCGATGTCGCGCGCCTGCTCTCCCACCCCCAGTTCGTCGGCCTCCCACATCCGGTTGCAATACTCCATGAACTGGGTCCAGTCGGGCGGGAGCGTCTCGTCAGAGATGCCGAACATGTAGGCGAAGAGCTTTCCCTCTTCCCAGTAACGGTCCTTCTCGGCGAGGCTCAGCGGGCGGATGGTCTGCTCGTAGACAAACACTGCGCTCTCCCAGAGGGTCGCGTGCACCCACAGGAGCGCGGGCTCTACGTTGGCCTCGTAGTCATCGCCGGGCCGGTAGCGCCCGATCCCCTCGGTGATCTTGCCCTTGATGGTGCCATGCAGGGCGTGCACGCGGCGCGCCGCCACGGTGGCGTCTTCGAGGCTGCCGAAGACCACCGCCGCGATGTTCAGGTAGGTGCGCTTGAAGCGCCCGTGGGGATCGCTCTTGGTGTTGGAGTGCTGGTCCACGCCGTGGGCGACATAGGGATGCGCCGTCTGCAGGAGCAGCGCCCTTCCCCCCGCCAGGATGTTGATTACCTCGCGGTTGATCTCCCAGACCATGGAACCCGGACCGAAGAGCCCGTGAACCGGGTTCTCCACTCGGGATGCGACTGTGTCGATGTAGCGTTCGAGATCATCGCGGGTGACGGACATGCGCTGCCTCCAATTGATGGGAGGCAAAAAATGACACGACCGTCAGGGCGGCGGCAAGGCGCGATTGCCAAGCGCAGCGATTTTTCTCTCAAAAAGTGCGTAGACGCTTACAGATCGGCTGGAATGTCTCACCCTTTACGCCCCGAAACAGATCAGACGCCGATGTCCTCGTTCCAGAGTTCCGGGTTGGCGGCAATGAAGTTCTCCATCAGCTCGATGCAGGCAGGCTCTTGCAACACCTCGACAACGACGCCGCGAGAGTGAAGCAGTTCTTCCTCTCCCAGAAAGGTCCTGTTTTCCCCGACTACGACTTTGGGAATGCCATACAGAAGAATCGCCCCGCTGCACATGGAGCACGGGGAGAGCGTGGTGTAGAGCACCGACTCGCGATAGACCTGCGCGCTCTGACGTCCGGCATTTTCGAAGGCGTCCATCTCGCCATGCAGGATGGCGCTGCCCTGCTGAACCCGGCGATTGTGTCCGCGGCCGATGATGCGCCCCTCATTCACGATCACCGATCCAATGGGAATCCCGCCCTCGTCCAGGCCCTTGCGGGCCTCTTCGATGGCAGCTTGCAGAAATTTGTCCATACAGGGGATATAGCAGAAAAGTGGCGGAGAGGGTGGGATTCGAACCCACGGTACCTTGCGGTACACCTGATTTCGAGTCAGGCAGATTCAACCGCTCTCTCACCTCTCCGCTGGCGGTCGTTTCGAGCGGCTACTCATAGGACGGATACGGGCTGATGGCAAGACCTCGGGGCGCCGCTTCAGAGGCTTTCCCTACCCACATAGGCAAGAAAAAGGGCCTCCCGAACGGGAGGCCCTTTTTGGTTTCTCAGCAGTTTACCGTCGGTCAGGGAGTGACGTCGAGATCGGGAATCCCGAACATGAAGCTGTAGGGAATGAACGTCCCGCCAGAGAGGCAGGAATCGTCCAGCCCGTCCGTATCGACGTCCCCGAAGACGACGCTGCCACCGTTCATGCAGAATCCGCCGTCGCGGTCGCCGTCGGTGTCCCAGCCCACGTCCTTGGCGTTGATCACCATCACACCGGTGTCTCCGTCTACCGCGGCAGTCACCACACCCGACATGTCAGCCGTTTCCTGCTCGTCGGTCGCGATGGTCGTTCCCTGAAGCGCCGGGTCGTAGCTCACCCGCAGGGTGGTCGTGCCATTGAGGGTCACCGTCTCTTCGGTCGCGTCACCCCAGAAATTACCGGTCACTTCGCAATTGTGGTAGGTGACGATGTAGGTGACACCATCGATCGTGGTGTCGCTCGGAGTCTGGTTATTGGGGGACTCCTTTATAGAAGCCATCGCGGCCAGCACCTCCCCATGGACAGCAGTCGTAACCGTCGCCGTGCCTGCGGAATCGTCACCCTCCGTCATCAGGTCGGCACGATTGCAGTTGGCCGTTTCCTGGGCGAAGTAGGCGTAGGGACCGGCATCGGGCCACGAGTCTTCGGTCACTGCCTGCGCAAACAGATCGGCCGTCGCCCAGCGACCGGCATCCATGCCGAACCACGTGAGGAGGCGGGCAAGCGCATAAGCATCCCTGCCGGGTTCCTGCTCCACCATCTCACTTTCCAAACCGCCGCTGTACGACGTCGCGAAGCTCCAACCGCCGAAGAGGCCCTCGACGAGAAGGCTGCCCGCCGAGGCCACAGTGTGGGTATTGTCGGGACCGCAATCGCTGTCCTCGCCGTTAACGGCGGCAATTAGGCCAGCCTGGATCGCATCGGCGTCGACCATCATGCCCGGGTCGTAATTGCACTCGTGCCCGTCGATGGTGATCGAAGCAGAGTCCGTGCCATACACGCTCCAGCTCTTGATCATCGTGTCGTTGTCGGGGTCGCCATCGCAGCCCATCCCGCAATTATTGCCGAGCTGGCCCGAGAGATCCCCGGCATACAAGTTGTTCACCGCGGCGTCCACCTTGATCCCCAGAAACTGGGCAACATCATCGCTGCAGGACTGCGCCATCGCACCCGCAAAGATCACTACCGCCAGAAAGGCCAAATTCTGCAACTTTTTCATTGTCGTCCTCGCTCCTCTGTCTGCGTTCCAATTGAAGGATTTTACTCCCTGTTTTCCTACTCGGGTAGCCCCA
>JAGRBM010000243.1 GCA_020434085.1 Chrysiogenia bacterium
GGATTTTGGCTTCAAGATCCCCGTACTGGTGGACGCCAAGGAAACGCTGGCGCGTGGCTACGGGGTGACCGGATTGCCGCGCGGCATTCTGATCGACTCTTACGGCTACGTGATCCAGATCTACAAGGGCATGTCGGAAGAACTGGCCGGCGACCTGCGCACGCGCATTGCCAAACACTCTAAAGAAATCATTGCCCGGCGCGGGAAGGGCCTTCGCGTCTTTATCGAGAATTTTGAGAACGTCGACGATCGCGGCAAGCAAAACCAGACGGGGCAGAAGACCGCTGGGGCACTGCGCAAGGCAGTCGCCGCCGCGGGGATCGCCACGGCAAACTCAGCCGCTGATTCGAGTGTCATTATTTCCGGGACTGTCAGCGACCTGGGCCCAATTGTGGGCGTGGAAATGGTGCTGCAGGAACCGGAAAAGCGTCGCGAACTGGGGCGCGACCGCGCTTCGATCATCGGTGGCAAGAACGAGGGCCTTACCAAGGCCTGTCTGAAACTCCTCGAACCCTACCGCGGGAAGTGAACGCTCACTCGCCTGAGTTGGCCTGCCGGTTGGATTGAGGTTAAAGTACTGGTCATATCTTCCAGATCGGCTGACTTACATGACAGATAATCTTTGGAGCCGGGCGGGCATCCTGGCGCTGGGCTTGTGTCTCGCACTGGGCAGCGCGGCGTGGGCGGTGCAGAGCAAGACGCCAACCAATACCTCGGTGATGCCCGTTGTGATCAAGGGCGCGCAGGCGCCCGCGCTCATTGGAGAGAGTCCGCTTCGGCTCTCCGCATTTTCCTGCGCGAGCGGTTCACCCAAGCCCATCCATTTCCAGGTCGACGATGTGAACGCCAATGGCGACATTGTGGCGCCGGATTCAACCGACGAACTGATTGCCGACGAAAAACCCGGAATTATCGATGCCACCGATGAGCTCGTCATGATGCTCACCGCATTCGGCCCGCACTGCACGGATGAACAGCTCTCGCGGGTCACCGGTGATCTCTACCTGATCGAGATCAGCTCCGATCTGCTCAAGGCGCCTGGTTATGTCTACGTCCTCCACTCGGAAAAAGGTTTCGTGCCCTCGGGCGGCGCGGTTCACTACGACGCGAAAACTCATACGGTCAAAACCAGCGCCTACCTGTGGGGATACCGTCCCGAGCAGCCCTTCAACTACGATCGCATGGCTTACACCGACCTGCAGGGAAACGGCTACAAGGACATCTTCGATCGTCTGAAAGTTCGCTTCACCGTTCGTCCGGTGGGCGGCCTGGTTACCATTCACGAGAACGAAGACGACTTTGATTCCCGCCTGTTGAGTATGCGGGTGGGCCCGGTGCGGGCGGTGCGCGAACTGGGAATTGATATCACGGCGGTGCCGGGATTTGCGGTGCCGGCGCGGGTGACCTTCCTCCACTACGAGCGCTTCTGGCAGGCCAAGGTGCGCTTTACCATGCCGGGGCGCGCGGCGCTGTTTACCTCCTCAATGGACTTCCAGCTTCTCCACGACTTTACGGGCCTCAAGGGGCTCAAGTTCTCCACGAGCGCGCTCCCCCAGGGAAGCGTCATCGACGGCCAGATGATCGAGATCGAAAAATCCCTCGAATTCGGTCCCGAGCCCTGGTACATGCTCTCTGGCAGGGGGCTCAATCAGATCACCGTGGTGGAACTCGATCCCAATTTGAAACTGACTGCTGCCGCGGTGCTCTACGACAGCGAAACCGTCGAGGATCCGCCCGAGGAATTCCCAGGCGGCCTGCCGTCGCTGGGCTACCAGTTCCTTGGGATGGAGGGACTCGAAGCGCGTACCTACCACTTCAACGCCCACATCGGCGTGCTGCCGTCCTTTCCCGAGCGCGGCGGCACCGGATTCTACCGGACCCTGCACACACCCATCGACGTGAAGGTCAGCAAATACGCAGCCAAGTAACTTCACTATGCTCAGAAAAAAGCCCGGGTTGCATGAGCAACCCGGGCTTTTTGTTGTTCGTCTGAGGACTAGTTCAGCAGGTCGGTATCACCCTCGGAGATCTCACCGCTGGCGGTCTTGATCGTGTGGAGGTGGTGCTGCGCGAGGCCGTTGGCATCTGGCTCGAAGCCGTCCTCATTGAGTTTCTCCCACGCTGCCCGGAACTGCGCGAGGATGTCGTCGCGGGTTTCCTCGGTGGGGTAGAGGACTTCGTTCACTGCGTTGAGAAGGCCCAGGATCAGGCTCTTGTCACTGTCCATGTCGCGGCCGAGCGCCTCGTAGACTTCCTTGAGTGCAAGGAACTGCTTGGAGCGGCCGAACTGGATCACCTCGCGGGCGTCCAGACCCAGCGCGCGGAACGAGGGCTCGAGAATCTTCATCTCCCAGACGGCGAAGAACATGATCTGCGCCTGGAAGAGCATCATCTGGCGAAGTTCGCGCTTGCTCATGTCGCGGATCATCTCGGGAAGATACTGCATGCCAAGGCCCACGTGGCGGGCCTCGTCGCGCTCGTAATACTTCATCAGTTCGGCGATGACCGGCTCGGGCTTGGTCTGGCGAATGGCCTGGAAGATGGTGAGCGCCATGGGCTCGATCATGAGCTGCATGCCCAGCAGCTTGTGGGCGAGCACCTTGGTGTCGAGCGTGAGATCGAGCAGGGCCTGCGGCGCGCGGTCCATGCGCTTGGGTTCGTAGCCCAGCTCGGTGAGATAGTCGTGCATCACGTAAAAGTGGCGCGCCTCGTCGAAGGCCTGGCTGGTAGCGGCCATCTTGGCTTCGAGCGGCTTGATCCCGTCGGCAAGCTGCAGCGAGATCTTCCATGCCGCCAGCTCGCCCCACATGATGATCGCGAAGACGCGGCGAAGGGCTTCGCTCTTTTCCTCGTCCAGGTGAATGCCGCCGTGTTCGGCAAGGAGTTCCTGGAGAATGCCTGTACCGTCCCAGGCAAACTGCTGGCCCTTGTGATAGATGTTTTCGCACTTGGAGAAGCGGCGCGCCTGCTCGGCGTCGCGCGCCATGTCGAACATGTCGTAGGCGATCTGTGTTTTTCCAAATCCTGCAAATGCCATTGTTTTCTCGCTCCTTACAATTCCATGCGCGCCCGATTGCGTGGGCGCAGTTCTGGTTAGTGTTGGTCGGGGAGCTTCGCCCCCAGGTAACTCACGAACGCACGCGTGAGCTCGTGAACCATCTCAGTGGTGGAAATCTGCTGCGTGTCCGGGCGGGTGGTCGCAAAGAGCGTCCACTCGTGCAACGCGCCGAAGACCATGGCCGTGGCAAAGGACACAGCGGTCTGCGGGGCAGGGTGGGTGATCTCGTCCTTGTGCTCGATGAGCAGGCGGGTGAGCATGTCCACGATGCGCTCGTTGTTGGCAACGAGCCGGTCGGCAATTTCGGAATCAGTGCGGACGTGGAAATGGAAAGTCAGCAGCAGGCCGCCGCGCTCCCCATAGAGACGAACGAGAAACTCCACCAGGTCGTGGCAGATTTCGTAGACGCTCATCCCCGCCCAGCGATCGGGGGAGAGTGCGACTTCGGCGGTGGCCGCCGCCTGCTCGGAAAAGCGCTGTTGCACGTAGCGCAGCAGGCCCTGCTTGTCCTTGAATCGTGAGTAGAAAGCGCCCACCGAAGAGCGGGCCTTGCGGGTGATTTCGGCGACGGAGATCTCTTCGAAGCCGCGCTCTTCAATGAGGGCTTCGGCCGCGTCGAGAAGACGATCGAGGGTCTGCTGGCTGCGCGCCTGTTGAGGGGGATTGACCCACTCAAGCTGCTTGCCCGCGGCAGGGGGCTTTGGTTGTACGGCGGCTGCGCTCACTGCTTCTCGCTCCTAAAGCAGAA
>JAGRBM010000244.1 GCA_020434085.1 Chrysiogenia bacterium
CCCTGGCTGTTGCGGATGATGTCGCCGGTGGCCGGGTCGCAGT
Source organism: Chrysiogenia bacterium (assembly GCA_020434085.1). Taxonomy (NCBI): domain Bacteria; kingdom Pseudomonadati; phylum Chrysiogenota; class Chrysiogenia; species Chrysiogenia bacterium. The sequence continues at coordinate 44 of JAGRBM010000244.1, forward strand.
TGACGATGACCTGTCCCGGGCGCAGGCGACCGACCTTGCCCGGACGTCCCTCGATATTGAAGAGCGGGGCATTGCCTTCGGTAGCGCCGTAGAACTCGCGCATCGTCGGAACGCCGAAGCGATCCTGGAAGGTTTCCCAGATGTCGGGACGCAGCCCGTTGCCCACGCCGATCTTGAGCTTGTGATCGCGCTCGCCCGGCTGCACCGGGTGGTTGAGCAGGTAACGGCAGAGCTCGCCGATGTACATGAAGCGCGTGGCGCCGAAGCTGCGCACATCGCTCCAGAAGTTGGAGGCGGAAAACTTGCGGCGCAGCGCCAGACTCGCCCCCGTGGCGAGCGTCGCACCCACACCGCCGAACTGGGCGCTCGAATGGTAGAGCGGAAGCGCAACGTAGATGGTGTCACTCGCCTTGGCATCGTGCAACGTCTTGCCGAACGCCAGGCCCGCCATCAGCCAGCGCTGGTTGGTAATCACCGCCGCCTTGGGGAGGCCCGTCGTGCCCGAGGTGTAGATGAAGCACATGCGTTCGGCTGTGCTGGGCATGTTGTCCTTCGTGCTGTGCTCGCGCGTGGCGCTGGCGGCGACTTCGTCATTGATGACGCGGTAACCGGCCGAATCGCCCTGACCGTTTTCGAGCTGGACCCACATGTCCTTTTTGAGATCGATGTTCTCGAGGTCGCCCTCGATCGCCTTTACCGCCTCGGTGTGCTCATTTCCGACCAGCACGGCCTTGGGGCCGCCGATGTTGATGGCGTGGGTGAGCGCCTTGCCCGTCAGGTTGGTGTTGATCATCGCGCTGACGGCGCGCAGCTTGTTGATTCCCATGAAGGCGAAGAGGAAGTCGGGACGATTGTCCATGACGAGCGCGACGACGTCGCCCTTGCCGATGCCCTGCTTGCGCAGGAAGTCGGCATACTGGTTGGCCTTGTCGTTGTACTGCTTCCAGGTGTAGCGCTCTTCGAGATAGGCGAGCGCCGGGCGCGAGCCGTATTTCTTGGCGTTGTCGGCCAGAATGCGGCCGCCGTTCCACTTGGTCTGCGGCAATACCCACGGAAGGTTCGGCAGAATCTTCAGCGTGCCGCGCGTTTCGATCAGTGTTGAACGCAGTCGATCAATCGTTCCCATAGAGGCCCACCTCGTTGCTTTGTCTGTGAATTTCAGCATCCCTGGGTGAGGGCCGTACACTTCGATCCCGGCCGCTCCGGCAAGGGAGCCAGGCGCAGCCTCCCCTAACCACCAAGTTTGACGCTGGATTTTGCGCCCCGGGACCCTGCCCCTTTGACGCGCGATGGCGATCTTATTGATCAGAGAGTCAAAAAGCAAAACGGGGTTTTGGGGTCGCTATGAAAGCGAAACAGTGCCTTTTACGGCCTCCCGCCCTACCCGCGCCTGGCCTTCTCCCACTCCAGCAGGGTCTTCTTGGAAACCTTCTCCAGGGTGCCCTTGGGCAGCTCGTCGATGAATTCCACTTCGCGGGGGACCTTGAAGTCGGCCAGCTTGCCGGCGCAGTGTTCGATGATTTCCTGCGGCTGGGCGCTCGCACCCGGTCGCAGGACGGCATAGAGCTTGGGCACTTCGCCGAGCACCTTGTCGCGGATGCCGATGGCGGCCGCTTCATAGATTGCCGGGTGGGACATGGCGGCGCGTTCGATCTCGCTGGCGGCGACGTTCTCGCCGCCGACCTTGAGCATGTCTTTCTTGCGATTGACATAGGTGATGTAGCCGCGCTCGTCGGCGACGACGTTGTCGCCGGTCTTGAGCCAGCCGTCCTCCGAAATCGTCTCGGCGGTGGCCTCGGGATTCTTCAGATACCCCTTCGTCAGGCTCACGCCGGGAATGCCGTGGATCTCCAGCTCGCCCACCTCGCCGGGGGCACATTCGGTGACGCCGTCCTCGTGCATGATGCGGATCCGGTAGCCCATGTTCGGCCAGCCCACGGCGCCGGGCTTTCCCTCATCGAGCGGGCTCGTTGCCACCGGCACGGTGATGGTCTCGGTCATGCCGAACCAGCCGATGGTCTTTACGCCAAAGCGCGCTTCGAGCCGTGCGTGCCGCAGACCCCCGCCCCAGAGGCGGAAGCTGTGGTTCTTCTCATGCGGGCCGGGCTCATGGAGTTCGAGCATGTTGGTGAGCGCCGGCACGTAGCTCCACACTGTGGGCTTGTGCTCGCCCACGATGTCCCAGAAGCGGCTCTTGGAGAACCGCTCCATCAGCACCATGGAACCGCCGACCGACATCACCGGCAGCGTCGAATAGGTCTGCGCGTTGATGTGGAAATAGGGAAGACACACCAGGTAGCGGTCGGCGGCGCTCAGCATCTGCGTGCGCACCTGGAGCTCGGCCGCCCAGACGTAGTTGCCCTGGGTGATCATCACGCCCTTGGGACGGCTCGTCGTGCCGGAGGTATAGAGCACGGCGGCCAGGTCCATCGCGTCGAGCGCCGGCGCTTCGAACTCGCCGCTGCCCGATTCGAGAATCTCCGCGCCCGAAACGCGCGCGCCGATCTCACCGGCATCGCCGAAGAGCACGATCTGCTCGCTCTGGATCGCCGGGCAGTCTTTCAGAATCGGCTCCCACGCCGCCGTCTCCCCGGTGTGGGAGATGAGCGCCCTGGCTTCCGAGTGATTGAGGAAGTAATCCATCTCGTCGGGCGCGCTGCGCAGGTTGGTCGCCACCATGTAG
>JAGRBM010000245.1 GCA_020434085.1 Chrysiogenia bacterium
CATGGGCTTCGACATGGTGGCAATCTCCTTCGTGCGCAGCGCCGCCGATCTCCACCGCGCGCGCGAGCTCCTCGGCGGCGTGAAGCTGCCCGTCATGGCAAAGATCGAGCGCCCCGAAGCGCTCACCCACATCGACGAAATTCTCGAGGCCAGCGACGGCATCATGCTCGCCCGCGGGGACCTGGGCGTGGAGCTCCCGCTCGAGCGCGTGCCCGTGGTGCAGAAAGACGTCCTGCGCCGCGCCGCCCGCGCGGGCAAGTGGACCATCGTCGCAACGCAGATGCTGGGTTCCATGGTGAGCTCGCCCCGGCCCACCCGCGCCGAGGCCTCCGACGTGGCCAACGCCATTGTCGACGGCGCCGATGCCATCATGCTCTCCGAAGAAAGCGCCACCGGCGACTACCCCGTCGAAGCGGTCGAGACCATGGCCCGCATCTCCCGCGAGGTGGAGGGTTCCGAGACCGAGCTCTTCCATCCGCCCGGCGAGACCGGCGGCTTTGCAGGCGGCGCGGCCGGCGCGGCGGTTCACGCGGCCGAGCGCCTTGAGGCCCGCGCCATCGTCACGCTGGCCGGTTCGGGGCTCACCGCACTTCTCGTATCGAAGCAGCGCGCGCGCCTGCCGATCATCGCGCTCAGTGAAAACCGCGCCACCTTGCGCCGCCTGAACGTCCTCTGGGGCGTGCTTCCCGTCGGGATCGAGGAGAAAGCCAGCGTGGAAGCACAGATCCTCGCAGCCGACGCGCAGCTCCAGGAAGCCGGATTTGCAGAAGACGGCGACGCCATCGTCGTCGTTGCCGCCCTGCCCCTTGGCAAGGGTCGCGAGACCAACACCATCCGCTTTCACCGCATCGGCGAGCCGGTCTGAAAGCCAAGCTTCCTTACTTCCCTCTCCCGGCGGGAGAGGGAAAAGCGCGGCAAATGCCGCGCCTGGGTGAGGCAGACATGTCCCGATCAGCGGGCCTGCCACGAACCCGGAGCGCCGGACAGCCTGTTTGACAGAGCACCGCCCAGCGAATACGAAGGAAGCACATTCTTACCGGAAAGCACCTGTATGGGGCGGCGATGCCGCGGGGAGGCGTTGATGCGACGGAATCTCTTTCAATTCTCAATTGTGATGTTTGCGCTGCTGATTGTGAGCGCGTGTGGCGGCAAGCCAGAGCGCGGGAGCCCCGAGTGGGACCAGGCGCTCGAGGACCGCGAGATCCTCGTGGAAAGCACCGATGTCGAGGGCAGCGACCTGCAGGTCGTCACCGCCATCGGCGTCATGGACGTTCCGCCCGATGTCGCCTGGCAGGTCTTCGCAGATGTCAGCGACTTCAAGACCTTCCTCTGGCGCATGGAAGATTCGATCGAATACCCCCACGAAGGCGATGAGCGCATCATCGAATTCATCGTCAACGCCCCGGCGCTGGCCATGGGCGCGGGTTTCAACCGCATCCAGATCAAGGCCTCGCTGGTGAGCACCGAATACGACAGCGGCGTTCGCATCGGCGAGTTCACCATGCTCGAGGGAAATGTGGCGCGCGCCTACGGGTCCTGGCGCATCGAGCCCTGGAAGGGTGACAAGCGCTCCAAGGTCAGCTTCAGTATGTTCATCGACTTCGGCGACATCTACCTGCCCGACTCCATCGTGGACTACATGTCGCAGGTCTATCTCAAGGACTTCCTCATCGCCTGGGGCGAGAACCTGCGCGAGCACGTGGAGAACCCCGAATACCGCATCGTCTACGAGCAGCAGGCCGCCAAGGCCGCCGGCAAGGACCCCTCGAAGGTCGGCCCCAACCTCGAAGGCGTCGACGACTTCCTGCAGTAGGAAGTTCCCACGCCGCTCCCGCCTCAACGACCCGTTCGATCCTTCGACAAGCTCAGGACGAACGGGAATGGGAGCCATTCACCTTGGGTGGGAACCACTCCGTTCGTCCTGAGCTTGTCGAAGGACGAATCGAGGGCTGCCGGTGCTTCAGGTTGGAGATGACCCAATGAAACAATACGTCAGCGTCATCACGCTGGGCGTCGAGGACATGCCCCGCGCACGCAGGTTCTATTGCGAGGGACTGGGCTGGAAGGCCTCGTCCCAGAGCAACGAACACGTGACCTTCTTTCAAGTGGGCGGCAACGTGCTGGGCCTGTTCGGCCGCGCCGCCCTGGCCGAGGATGCGGGCCTCCCGCCCGCGCCAAAGGGCGCTCCCTCGACCGCCCTGGCCCACAATGTGGGCAGCCGCGAGGAAGTCGACGCCCTCATCGAGACCGCCCGCACCGCCGGCGCGCGCATCACCAAGGAACCCGCCGAAACCTTCTGGGGCGGCTATTCGGGCTACTTCGCCGATCCCGACGGCCATCTGTGGGAAGTCGCCCACAACCCCTTCTGGGAGCTGGGCGGGGATGGAAGCATGAAGTTGCCGGAGTGAGACTCGCCCGCTCGCGCCCGTCATCCCGAGCGCAGCCGAGGGATCTCGCAAGTGCAAGCAGGCTTCTACCCTTGGGAAGTGCAACGCCGATACGTATCTCCGAGATCCCTCCACTTCGGTCGGGATGACGGGGCAGAAAAAAGGCCGCCCTTCGGGCGGCCTTTTTCACTGCGAAATCTGAGGTTCTTACAGACCCGCTTCGTTGCGGAGCTGGTTCAGCGCCGAGCCGGCCTTGAACCAGGCGATCTGCTCGTCGTTCAGGGTGTGGTTGAGCTTGATCTTGATCTGCTCGCCGCCTTCCTTGTGGATGATGGCGTCGACCTGCTTGCCCGGTGCCAGGCCCGCAAGGCCCACGATGGAGATGCGGTCCCTGGCGTCGATCTTGTCGTAATCCACCGGGTCGGCGAAGGTCAGCGGCAGAATGCCCTGCTTCTTGAGGTTGCTCTGGTGGATGCGCGCAAAGGAGCGCACGATCACGGCGGCGCCGCCAAGGTGACGCGGCTCCATGGCGGCGTGCTCGCGGCTGGAGCCCTCGCCGTAGTTCTCGTCACCCACTGCCACCCAGCGCATCCCGCGGTCACGATAATCGCGGGCGACCTTGTTGATCTCGGCTTCCTCGCCTGTCTCGACGTTGATGCCGAACCCGAGCTTCTCGCTGAATGCGTTCTTGGCGCCCAGGAACATGTTGTTGGAGATGTTGTCGAGGTGGCCGCGGTATTTGAGCCACGTGCCCGCCGGCGAGATGTGGTCGGTGGTGCACTTGCCCTGCGCCTTGAGGAGGACGGGAAGCTTCTCGTAGTCCTTGCCGTCCCAGGCCGGGAACTGGGTGAGAATCTGCAGGCGGTCGCTCTCGGGGCTCACCTTCACCTCGACGTTCGATGCATCCGAGGCAGGGGCCTGGTAGCCGTCCTTGGGCGCAACGAAACCGTTGGCCGGGAGATCCGGCGCGGCGGCCGGGGCCTTGAACTTGAAGCTCTTGCCGCCAACCGGAATCTCGTCGGTGAGCGGGTTGAAGCTGAGCTTGCGACCCATGGCGAGCGCAAAGACGATCTCGGGGCTCGTGATGAAGGACTCGGTGGCCGGGTTGCCGTCGTTTCGCGCGGGGAAGTTGCGGTTGAAGGAGGAAACGATGGAGTTCTTGGTTCCCTTCGCCACGTCGTCGCGCTGCCACTGACCGATACACGGGCCGCAGGCGTTGGCCAGCACGGTGGCGCCGACCTTCTCAAGCACTTCCATCTGCCCGTCGCGCTTGATGGTCTCGAAGATGTTGTCCGAACCCGGCGTGATCAGGAACGGGATCTCGGCCTTCAGGCCGGCACCCAGCGCCTGCTGCGCGAGGTCCACCACGCGCGAGATGTCTTCGTAGGAAGAATTCGTACAACTGCCGATCAGGGCGGCGGTCACGTTCTCGGCAAAGCCCTCTTTCTTGGCCTCGGCGGCCAGTTCCGAAATGCCGCGGGTGCGGTCGGGGCTGTGGGGGCCGGTGATCTGGGGCTCGAGCGTGGAGAGATCGATCTCGACCACCTGGTCGAAGTATTTCTCGGGATCGGCTTCGACCTCGGCGTCGGCTTCAAGCAGATCCTTGTATTCCTTGGCCAGGTCGGCGACGCCCGCGCGGTCGGTGGCGCGAAGGTACCGGTCCATGGCGTCGTCGAAGGGGAAGATCGAGCAGGTCGCGCCCAGCTCGGCGCCCATGTTCGTAATCGTCGCCTTGCCGGTGCAACTGATGTTGCGCGCGCCCTCGCCGAAGTATTCGACGATGGCGTTGGTGCCGCCCTTCACGGTGAGGATGCCGCACAGACGCACGATAACGTCCTTGGGCGAGGTCCAACCGCCCATTTTCCCGGTGAGCTTCACGCCGATTCGTTTGGGATAGAGCACTTCCCAGGGGAAGCCCGCCATCACGTCCACGGCGTCGGCGCCGCCCACGCCGCAGGCCACCATTCCAAGACCGCCCGCATTGGGCGTGTGGGAGTCGGTACCGATCATCATGCCGCCGGGAAAGGCGTAGTTCTCGAGCACGACCTGGTGGATGATGCCGGCGCCGGGCTTCCAGAAGCCCATGCCGTATTTCTTGGCCGCCGAGCTGAGGAAGTCATAGACCTCCTTGTTCTCGTCCATGGCCACGTTCATGTCGTCGCCCGCACCGCTGTGCGCGCGAATCAGGTGGTCGCAGTGAACGGTGCTGGGCACCGCGGTCTCGGTCTTGCCCGAGAGCATGAACTGCAAGATCGCCATCTGGGCCGTCGCATCCTGCATGGCCACCCGGTCGGGGCGCAGCAGCAGGTAGCTCTTGCCGGGCTCGAGCTCGGCGCTCTTGGGGTCGTCGAGATGCCCCAGCAGGACCTTCTCGGCCAGGCTCAGCGGGCGCCCCAGGCGCTCGCGGACGGTTGCCAGCTTGGCCCGCATGGACTCATAGGCGTTCTTGACTAGTTCAGGGGTGGTTTCGATTTTGGGCATTTGGAATCCTCGGTCTTTGCGATTTTGACAGCGCGCCCCCTACTTAGCCGAAAACCGGCCCACTGGCGAGTCGCCTGCGCGCCTTCCACCGCGCGGTGGCGGCGCCTTCCCCTGCGGGCTAAGATCGGCGCCTCAAGCAGCCCTGCGCGCCTCATCCGCCGGGAAGGAAACTGGATGCGCCTGTCCCCAAGAACCCTGCAACTGGCAGGCAATCTCTGCCTCGCAGGCGCCGCGGCGCTGCTCGCCCTCGCAGCGGGGAGCTACGCGCTGCTGCCGCCGCTCGTGCTGCGCATCCCCTACGAGCTCTCGGGCCGTGTCTCGGAACTCGTCATCCCGGCGGTGCAGCTCATCGCCGCCCTGCTGGTCCTCGGTGCGGGCGCCCTGGCCCTGGCCGGTATGGTCCTGCGGGCCGATCCGCTCTCGTGGGTGCAGCTCAGGATCGGAACGGAGTCCACCATGGATTTCGCGCTCAGCGAGAAAGTCCCCGTGCGCGCGCACCTCGATACGGTGCTCAGCGTCCCCTTCAAGAACGAAATTCCCGTCGCCGTGCCCGTCAAGCAGCGCATGAATGCAAAAGTCGCCGAGAAGCTCACCGTGCCCATCGACATCGAGCTGACCGTCCCCATCGACGAGGAAGTCCACGTCACCATGGAAGTGCCCGTGCGCACGGTGGTGAAGATGAACAACACGGTAAAGCTCGGCGTGGGCGCCGCCGCCGTGCCCATCCCCATTCAGGCGAGCATCCCCATCGATGTCTCGATTCCGCTGGATTCGAAGATCCGCGTGAAGATCGACGATTTCACCGTGAAGGTGCACAAGGAGATCGAGGTTGAGCTGCGCGATTCGATTCCCGTGGAGATCGACGACATCGTGAGCGCCAACGTGCCCATCGATCACACGCTCAGCGTCCCCGTGCAGGCCGAGATCGACACGCTCGTTTCCTTCGACGAGCGCGCGCCGGTCAGCGTCTCCGGCGACGTGGTGATCGACATCTCGCGCCTGGGTCTCGAACTCAAAAGCACAAAGGAAGAGAAGTAGCCGCCCATGGACGCGCTCTTTTCGGTCGAGCAACTCGAGTGCGAGGTGGGCAGCCGCGTGCGGCTGGCCGCGCCGCTGCAGGTTCGCGCGGGCGAGATTCTGGGAATCGTCGGCCCCTCGGGCTCGGGCAAGTCGATCTTCCTGCGCGCGCTGGCGCTCCTGGATCCCGCGCGCATCGAGGGCATGCGCCTTGGCGAGGACACGCCCGAAAAACTGGGGCCCGCCCACTGGCGCGCCCACGTGGGCTACCTGCCCCCTGCCCCGGCGCTCTGGGGAAATCCCGTGCGCGAGGACTTTGCGCGCGTGCTCGCCCTGAAGGCCCATGCCGAGCGGGACATTCAGATCGAAGCCGCAGAAGAGCTGCTCGGCAAGCTGCAACTTCCCGGCATCCTGGATTCCGACAGCGCGCGGCTCTCCTCGGGAGAAAAACAACGCGTCGCCCTGGCGCGCATGCTCTGGCGCGCGCCTTCTCTGTTGCTGCTCGACGAGCCCACCGGCGCCCTCGACCCCGCACTTCGAAAGAGCGCCCGTGAGCTGATCACTTCCTGGGTGCGCGAGAGCGACACGCCGCGCGCGGCGCTCTGGATCACCCACGACCACACCGAGGCCCGCGAGAGCTGCAGCCGCTTTTTGAGAGTAGCGGACGCCCTCGTGAGCGAAGTGGGCCCGGAGGATCTCGCATGAACGCCGCGCACACCCAGGAGATTTCCCTCTGGCAGCTCTCCATTGCGCTGACGCTGGTGCTCGTTCCCGCGCTCTGCTCGGCGCTCCTCCACCTGGGGCTCGGAAAGAAGATTCTTGTCGGCGCCGTCCGGCTCTCGGCGCAGCTCTTTGCCGTGGGCTTTGTGCTCACCTGGATCTTTGCCATTGAGCACCCGGGCGCCGTGGCGCTCATGGTGACCTGGATGGTCGCCGCCGCCGGGGTCACCGCCGTGGGAAGATCCGAGACCCGCTACCGCGGCATCTACCTCGACGCCCTGCTGGCGGTGGCGGTTTCGTCACTGACCATCGTGACAATCGGCACCGCGGCCGTGGTACAGAACACGCCGTGGTGGGCGCCGCGCTACCTCATACCGATTCTGGGAATGATTCTGGGAAACTCGATGACGGGAATTTCGCTGGGGCTTGGCACCTGGCTCGAAAACGTGCGTGAGCGCAAGGACCGCATCGAGTCGATGCTCGCGCTGGGCGCCACGCGCTGGGAGGCCTCGCGCGAGGGGATCACCGAGGCGCTGCGCCGCGCGCTCACGCCGACTCTGAATATTATGGCCGCCGCCGGCATCGTCTCCCTGCCGGGGATGATGACCGGCCAGATCCTGGCCGGAAACGCGCCGGGCCTTGCCGTGCGCTACCAGATCGCGATCATCTTCTTCATCGCTGCCGCCACGGCCATCGGCTCGCTGCTGGCCGTGCTGCTGGCCTACCGCCGGCTCTTCGACCACTGGCACCGGCTGAGGCTGGATCGTCTGAAGTAGGAAGTTTCACCGCCAAGGCGCCAAGAACGCCAAGGATTTATCAACATTCCAATCGCTCGCCCCCCCGTTCGCCCTGAGTAGCCGCACAGCGGCGTATCGAAGGGCAAACGGGCCTCGGAACGTTGAGGCTGGAAACCGCCCTTCGATACACATCGCTTCGCGATGCACTCAGGACGAACGGAGGCGGCGCATACCAGGGGAATGATCTTCCCTTGGCGTTCTTGGCGCCTTGGCGGTTCAGTCCCTGCCGCTCACGCGTACCGCTTCTCCCAGGTCTCCACCACCTTCGCGGCCAGGTTCACGCCGTCGAAGTCGGAGATCTCTACGAGACAGGTCGGGCTCGTCACGTTCACTTCGGTGATGAGCCCGCCGATGACGTCGAGGCCCACGAAGTGCAGACCGAAGTCCTTGAGGGCGGGCGCAATGGTTTCCACGAGATCGCGGTCGCGCTCGGTCACGGTGCCGGCTTCGATGTCGCCGCCGGCGGCCATGTTGGCGCGGAACTCACTGGCCTTGGGAAGCCGGTTGAGCGCCCCGATGGGCTCGCCGTCGAGAATCAGCACGCGCTTGTCGCCCTGGGCGATCTCGGGCAGGTAGCGCTGGGCCATGGCGGGGTAGCGCCATTCCGAAGTGGCGGACTCCAGAATCGCGCCGCGGTTGGGATCGTCCTTGCGAACCAGGAACACCCCCTTGCCCGCGTAGCCGTCGACCGGCTTGACCACCATGGTGCCGCCCATTTCATCGAGAAAGTCCTCGAGATAGCCGCGTTGCTGGGTAATGAGCGTCGGCGGGATGAGATCGGGAAAGCGCTGGGCGAAGAATTTTTCCGAGGCCTCGCGCAGCCCGCGCGGGCTGTTCCACACCGGCACGTCCGAGCAGTCGAGCATGTAGGTCGCCTGCAAAAAGGCGCGGTCCACCGGCGGGTCCTTGCGCATGAAGATCAGGTTGAACTCTTTGGACTCTCTCTGGCCGGCACTGCCGGGCTCGTCGCCATTGTCAGGCAATTCGCGGGTCTGCAGAAACAGCCGCCCGCCGCTGACCGAGAGATCGCCGATCTCACAGATGTGGACCTCGTGGCCGCGCTGCTGCGCCTCCCGCAGGATGGCCAGCGAGGTGTCGTGGTCTTCGTGGAGCGACTCATAGGGGTCAATGATGCAGGCAATGCGCATGAAACTTCCTCATAAAGATGGTCTTCCGTTGTCCCCTCTCCCTTTCAGAGAGAGGGTGCCCGTCCTCCGTAGTTTAAACGAAGGAGGCCCGGAGGGCGGGTGAGGGTGAAAAGCCGGCACCGGCATTGCACCCTCACCCTCGCTTCGCTCGACCTCTCCCTCAAAGGGAGAGGTGGGCAATCAATGGAGCAAGCGGCCTGTGGCCGCCCGCGAGCATAGCTTGGATGCGGCCGCCCTGGCGAGGGTTGCAGGCGCCATAGGCGCCTTTCTTGACGGAGCTTGGACACCCTCGGTAGATTCAGGGCCGGAGTAACAAGCCTTGAGCATCCCCGCCCCCGCCAGGCTGAGTCCCGAAGAAAGACGCGACGAGCTGCTGCGCGCCGCCATGAAGGTCTTTGCCGAAAAGGGCTACCAGCAAACCAGCGTCGCCGACATTCTGGAAGGCGCGGGCGTGGCGCGCGGGACCTTCTACCGCTACTTCGATTCCAAGAAGGACTGCTTTTCCCAGGCCCTCGATAAATTCATCGCCCGCATCCGCGGCCCCATCCGAGAACTCGACATGAGCCGCCCGCTCGCAGAGCCCGAGCTCATCGAGCTCTACCGCCGCGTGGCGGGCCTGATGGTGAGCGATCCCCTCGACCGAGAATTCAGCCGCGTCGTGCTGGCCGAGGCCTCGGGCTCCGAGCGCGAGTTCCGCCGCAAGCTGCTCAAGTTCTACGAGGAAGTCACCGAAATGACCGCCGGCTTCCTGCGCGCCGCCATGGAAAGCGGGCGCGCCAGAAAGCTCGACCCCGAGACCACCGCCCGCTGCATCCTGGGCATGGTCAAGGAAGTCGTACTGACCTGGGCCGAACGCAGCGACGACCGCCAGGAACTGCTGCCCATGGTGATGACGGTGATGGAGTTTGCGTTTTACGGGTTGCTGCCGCGGTAGGGGGTGGGGTTGGTTTGTTTGTCCGGATTGTCTGCAGGAGGAACAGGCATCACGACAACACCGGACTTTTCCAACTTAGCGGGTACCAATACGGCACCTTCTTTGACACGAAGTGGCTGCGCGCCACCTGCGTTGAAGTAGAGCCATCGACAATGCGCGCCAGCCTTAGACCACCCCGGAGAAACGTCTTCCACGTATCCTGCCGAATCCCAAAACGGCTGAAGGAATACCAGGCCAAACGTTGACTCAAACATCGCACCGCCGGTCTTCGTACCACAGACAGCGACCGCCACCACATACGCCGGAAGAGTCCAAGCCGCACATTTCATACCACGCCCTGCAGGGCCATCCTTGCCAGCTGCACCAAATGGCTCGGCAAGCCAGCAGGCTTTCTCCAACGCGCTACTATCCAACAAATGGTATTCGGCTTCGGGGTACAAACGCACCGGTGGCGCATCTTTCCATATTGGAACAATAGCGCCGTCCGATTCAATGCGTGCGTAGACATCGGCCTTCGACCGCCGGTTTTGCCACCACTCAACCAAGTCTGGGTCAATCTCCGAAATCGTGAGCGCATAATCACGAACGAATGCCTCGCTGATAACACGAAGAATGCCATCGTAGCGTAACTCGATACTAGCCTCTCGCGTTTCATCATCGAGCAAGTAGGACTGGTATGCCAGCAACGGTTTGTCATTGTCGATATCTGCCGGCCCGACGAGCACGGTCAACGGCTCACCGGTCGCGTTCCGCAGCTTGATGATCGGCATGGCCTTCTCACACCCAAAAGTCATCAGTACGAGCAGACAGGCCGCATAGCCCGCCAACCGTTTTGCGAACTGAGGAAATGCATTGATTACGTAGGGCGTCCGCATACGTTTTATTATCCCCCATGTGACGCCATCCGTCACACCCCTCCCCTAAACTGACAGGCAACATAGGCGACGCGGCCCGGATCGAGAACAAGTTGTCCGCGCGTCGCAGGGGATTCCGGATCCCCTCCTGCCGCGCGGCGGGAGGTGTTGCCGGAGGCGCCGGAGGGTTGCCGGGGCTTCCGAAATGGGCGCTCGTGCGCGGAAGGAGGTTTTGGAGAAAAAAATCGCGGAAATCGGCGCGGCGAAGCCGCATCCGCGTGGCGCTCCCCCGCAGCCGGGGGAGCTGGGCGCGAAGCGGCCTGTGGGGGAATTTTCGGCGGGCACCGACAGAGAAGAAGGGCGAGGCATGCCTCGCCCCTACGGGTGTTTGTTCGGCACTGGCCTCGCAGGAGGGGTACCGGTCCCGGCACGTGTAGGGGCGAGGCATGCCTCGCCCGGTTCAGGATTTGTCGGGTCCTTCACCCGCACTGCGCGGCGCAATGAGCCAGCTCAGCCCCGCCGCGACGCCGCCGACAAGGAGCATGCCGCCATAGAGCGTGCCGGGCGTTCCCCTGAAAGAGAGATCCCAGAAAATTTCCCTGATGCCGTTGAGTGCACCGATGGGCTCACCGGTGCCGAGCTTTGGCAGGAAGGAATAGAGCGCCCACTGCCCCAGCACCACGACCGCCGCGCCGCTCGCGGCGCTCACCCACCAGGCAAGCGGTGCGTGCTTGACGCGCGAATGCGCCGCCGCCGGAGCAGCCACGATGAGCGCGGCGACGAGCGACTTCACGATGAAGAGCGCAGGCTCTGCATGGAGCTGGTAGTAGTTCACGCACCAGAAGGCGAGCGCGAGAGCGCCGCCCAGAATTTGAAGGCCGCGTTGCATGGCGGGCACTTTAGCGGATGGCTCGCCGCAGGGGCAGTGATCAATGTGATGAAGGGTTGCACCGGCTCTCACCCCGTTCGTCCTGAGGAGCCGCGCAGCGGCGTCTCGAAGGACGAATCGCAAGCCTCGCGATTGCAGTGGCCCGTTCAACCCTTCGAGACGGACCTCCGGTCCTCCTCAGGGCGAACGGGAATGAGATGCCTCGAAGAGGAGAGAAGAGTAACAGCGAACGCCGCTATTTGGCGGCGCGGCCGTAGCGGTCTTCGAGGCGGATGACGTCGTCGAGCTCGGGGGTGCTGGCCTCCAGGACGTCGGCGTCCTCGAGGGCGGTGAGTCGGTGCTTGGTGCCGGGAGTCAGGTGGTAGGCGTCGCCGGGCCCCATCTCGCGGGGGATGAGCGCGCCGTTCTCCTCGACTTCGAGGCGGATGCGGCCGGAGAGGACGTACTGGGTCTCGTCCTTCTTCTCGTGGTACTGGAGCGAGAGGCTCTCGCCCCTGGTGATGTGCAGGATCTTGCCGACGTAGCGGTCGGTTTTAGCCCACAGGAGCTCGTAGCCCCAGGGTTTGTCGATTTTCGTTGGCGTAAACATCATGGAGGCGGCATCCTAGTCGTGGCCCAAATGCGGAACAAGGGCGAGCCGCTTGCGCCCATCCTTGCACGGGTGGACACGCGTGTCTAGTATCGCCGGATCAGCCGCGCACCGCGCGCATTTCCCAGGAGGCC
>JAGRBM010000246.1 GCA_020434085.1 Chrysiogenia bacterium
GGTCGAGATGAATCGTTCGCTTTCGCGCGCCGTCGTACCAGTAGTAGCTCGCACCGGTAACCGGCTTTGCCTTCGAACCGCTCGCCAGCACGGGGCTTCCCCAAAGCAGGGCCACCGCCACCATCAGCAGGCATACAAGTGTCAGTCGCTTCATGGTTTATCTCCCGTAAAAGCGCAGGCGCCAGGACGTGAACACACCGGCATCGCCCGCCACTTCGTCACTGATACTCACAGTCCAGTCGCCGTCGGCTGCCTCGCCCATCTGCCGCGTACTGCCAAAGCGCCAGCCGTCCGCAATGTCGCAGGTCCCCTGCCCGCCAAAGAAACAGTCATGCGGCACGGCGAGCACGCTCACAGTTCCCGAGGGGGCGGTCAGCGTGATGCGCAGATCGGTGGCGAAATCATGGGCCAGGGTCATCTCGATCTGAACGAACTCGATGAAGTCGATCCCGCTACCGCTCACGGTGATTGTGTCACTAACCGCCGCAGCCGGGTTGTTGTCGACAATCGTATCGCCGGGCGTGGCCAACGGGGTTGCGAATTCCTCGGGCAGCGAGCTCATCTGCGGCGTCCAGCCATCGGCCATCTCCACCGCGGCTCCCGCATCCACCATGCCGAACCCGTAGTTGTGGTTGACGTGCATCGGCGGGGTTGCCCCGTTCCAGTTCCAGCCCGGATCGGTCGGATCATTCATGCGCGCGGTGCGCGCAAGGATCTCGCGCACATCGCGCCAGGTCAGCGCAGGGTTGGCTTCAAGCATCAGCGCCGTCACACCCGAGATCATCGGCGTTGCCGCCGAAGTTCCGTTGAAAGAGCTGGTGTAGTTGCCCGAGTTATAGCCCGCACTGCCCTCCCGGTCGGTGGTGGTGATGCCCTGCCCGCTGTCTCCTTCGGAGGGACCGCAAACCAGAAGATTCGCGCCGGGCTCGGAATAGGAAGCCCGCACGCCATCGTCTCCCGCGGCGCAGACGGCATTGACGCCCCAGAAGTTGGCGAATCCATCGCCGTTCGAGTTGTCGACGGGCGCGCCATTGCCACCTGCCCAGAAGAAATTAAGACCGAGTCCGCCGCGTCCGTTCTCCACGGCATCCTCAACGGCGGCTTCCCACACGGCGGGCGGCGCAGTGAAGTCGCCAAAATCATCATAGGGCCCCCAACTGTTGGAGGACACGTTGTTGTCGACGGCGTCGCGGCTCATGGCATCCGCTTCATCCGCGTCGCTCGCATCAACGGCGATGAGGTTGTAGCTGAGAATCGACGCGCCCGGAGCGATGCCGCTGCCACCCAGGCTGTTGTCGCGCACGGCCGCGATGATTCCCGCTACGGCAGTGCCATGGCTTCCGCCCGGCGGGTTCGTGCCGCCCGAATCGTAGTCGTAGCTCTCCCCGACCAGCACGTTGTCTGCCAGGTCTTCATGGTCGAGCTCAAAACCGGTATCGACCACCACCACGCGCACGCCCGTCCCGTCGTTGCCGGCCTCCCAGGCGGGCTGGACGTCGGCGTCTTCGCAGGGGTCGGCCCCGTCCTGGCCGGTGTTGTCGATGTGCCACTGGTCGCCAAGAAGCGGATCGTTGTAGCCGAGCCCGCCCAGCGTGGTCGCCATGGCTTCACCCGAATAGCCGCCCTCGCCGTTGGCCGCGACGGTACTCACGACATAGTAACGATCCGCCGCGGCGGAGAGTCCCGTCTCGCAAAAATCCACACCCGGTGAGACCGTGCCGGGCGCGCTCATCGGGGTCAGCCCGGTGCTGCCGGCGGCATACACGACGTAGCTGATCGCGTCGGGGTGGGGCTGCCAGCGAAGACGAACACGCCCGTTGCCGCCCCAGGCCGCCAGCCCGGTCGGGCCGAGTGGAAGAATGCTGATCCCGTGGCCCAGGATCGGACGCAGACCCGACGCGGTGAAACTCACCTGTAGATCTTCCACCACGTCGTAGGAAATATCGTCAAACGTCGCGACGCCGGCGGCCGTCGCTTTGCTCGTTGTTCCGCTGAGCGATCCCTCGCCGCCCGATTGGGCGAGCATCACCGTCGCGCTCTCGCCGGTGAGGACCGCACCGGTGCAGTCCTGAATCTCCACGGTGAAGGTGCTCCAGGCCTCCGTCTCCAGTGCGGAGGCCGGCATCGGAGTTCCAAAGCCGAGCTTCACCGGCACCGAAGGCGTGCACGCTTCGATCACCATCTGCGCATTGTCGGTGGAATCGAGATCTTCGGAATCAAAACGAAGGGTGATCGTCTCGGCAGTGTCGTAGGCAAGCCCGGAGAAAGTCGCCACCCCGGAGGCGGCGCTGACCATCTGCGTGCCGGAAATCGTACCCGTGCCGCTGACCAGCGTGAGCGCGATGAGGTTGTCCGCACTGGTGACGGGATCGCCGAAACCATCGATCACCCGGACCTCGATGTCGGCCCAGGTCTGATTCTGCCATTCCATCGCTGCCGGCGCGCGCCGGAATTCCAGCCCGACCGGAACGCCCGGCATGCCGGGAGTCAGGATGATGGTTGAGTTTCCGCTGCAGGCCGCCATCGCGGCCACGAGGATTGTTGCCAAAAACGCTTGCAAGCGCCGCGAATCGAGAATTTGATGCACGTTCACTCCATCGGGCGCGGGCTTCGCGCCGCTCTCCCCCGAGACCCGGAAGTATAGAGCGTTCACCCGGCACATGCGCCAGCCCATATCACACTCAAAAATCGTGTTTCGGTTGCGGGGGCCCGCCATGCTATGAACCGGCCATCTCGACAAGTTCAGAGAGGATCACGCAATGGCGTTGAACAACCACACACTCCCTTCGCGCGTCATGGTCGGCGACGGTGCTTCCAAGAGCGTCGGCACCGAGGCCAAAAAGATGGGAGCAACCAAAGTATTGCTCGTCTCCGATAAGGGCGTCGAAGGCGCGGGCCTCGTCGGCCCGATCAAGGAAGCATTTGAAAAAGCAGGCCTCGGCTGCGAGGTCTACCTCGACGTCGAGCCCAACCCCACGGATGAGCAGGTCCGCGGCGCAGACAAGACCTACAAGGACGGCGGCTGCGACTTCGTCGTGGCTCTCGGCGGCGGTTCGGTCATGGACGTTGCCAAGGCGGTTCGCATCCTGGCGAAGCATCCGGGCGACATTCTCGACTTCGACTTCACCAAGGGCGGCATGGGAAAGATTACAGCCAACCAGCCGCCGCTCATTTGCATGTCGACGACTTCGGGCACGGGCTCGGAAGTCTCGGTCGGCGCGATCGTCACCGACACGACGAACCACACCAAGCGCACCATCGTCAGTCCATTCATAGTTCCGACCATGGCCCTCGATGACCCTCTGCTCACCCACGGACTGCCGCCCTTCCACACGGCGGCCACCGGCATGGACGCGCTCACGCACGCCATTGAAGCCTACACCGCGCGCAACAGTTCGCCGCTCGGAGCGGCCACCGCCATTCGCGCGATCAAAATGATCTCGGAGAATCTGATCACCGCCGTGAAGGAACCCAACGACGGCAAGGCGCGCCACAACATGATGTACGCCGCCATGCTTGCCGGCATTGCGTTCTCACAGGACGGTCTGGGAACCGTGCACGCCACGGCGCATCAGCTCTCCACCGAGTTCGGATTCGCCCACGGCATGGCCAATGCCATCATGCTGGTGCCGGTGATGAAGTTCAATCTCGACAAGGTCGCGTCCAAGTATGCCGAGGTCGCGGTCGCCCTGGGCGCCAACCCCGGGCAGAGCGAGAGCGCGCTGGCCGAGGAAGCGATCAAGCGCGTCGAGCAGCTTCGCGCCGACTCGGGCCTTCCCGGCCTGATTCGTGAGGGCAAGGGCGCCAAGGCCGCCGACCTCAAGAAGCTTGCCGCGCAGGCCATGAACGACATGTGCCACTTCACCAACCCCAAGCAGTGCAACCCGCAGGTGATGCACGACCTCTTCGCGGAGGCCGGCGCCGACGCGGCGTAGTTCGAAATACGCGCACAAAGAAAAGGGCGCAGCCAATGGCTGCGCCCTTTTGTTACGGACTCGTTTGATTCGGCGCTTAGCTGGCCGAGCCCTTCGCGAATGCAAAGTGCACGCGGCGGTTCTTCGCCCAGGCCGCTTCGTTGCTGCGCGCGTCGACCGGATATGCCTCGCCGAAGCTCACGGTGTCGATGCGGCTCGAGGAAATCCCCTTCTGCAGCAGGTAGCGCTTGGCCGACTCGGCGCGGCGCTGTCCAAGGCCCAGGTTGTATTCCTCGGTGCCGCGCTCGTCGCAGTGGCCTTCGAGGGTCACGATCCACGAACCGTTCTTGGAGAGCAGCGCGGCGACTTCATCAAGTGTGGCGCGCGCGCTGGAGTCTAGCGTCGAGCTGTCGAACGCAAACAGCGCGGCGGGAACAAGCAGGCCGCTCTCGCTGCCTTCGGAACCGGCCGAGGCTTCCATGGCGGAGTCGTTGGCACTCAGGACGTCCTTGCGAACGCGGCCCTGCGAGTCGACGGTGCTCATGTTGCCCATCGGGATGTCTTCTTCGCCCAGATCGGCGGCGGCAGTGTCCGCGCCGCCCGCGCCGGCTTCTGCGCTGCTCTCGGCAGCAGCGGCCTCGGCGGCAGCTTCATCTTCGGGTGCCTTCTTGTCAGCACAACCGCTCACGAGGATGGTTGAGGTCACAACAGCAAAAACACCAAGCGTGGTCACAATCTTTCGAATCATCGAATGGCTCCTTCTTCTTCCCGGCGCCGGTATGGCGCCCGCCAATGCCAAAACAAATACTACCTCTCCCGAGGGGCCCAAACCGGATGGGTTTCGTTGGATCCTGAGCTGGTCAGGCGATGAACGAAGTGGCCCCCGGCGCCCATCAGATAGAGGTCGTAGTTCCCTCTTCGATTGGAGCTGAAAACGAGATAGTCCCCGTTGGGGCTCCAGGATGGGTCTTCATTGCTCCTGGCACCGCTGGTCAGTTGTATCTCATTGGCGCCTTCAGTGTCAATTACGTAGAGGTTCAGCTCGCCCTCCTCGCGCCGTACAAAGGCGATTTCAGTCCCTTTTGGTGACCACGATGGCGAGGTGTTGTAACGACCTTGAAACGTCAGGCGCCGCGGCGTCCCGTCGTTGATGCCCACAACATATATGTGGGGCGCGCCCGAGCGATCCGAGACATAGGCGATCTGCTTTCCGTCGGGCGACCAGCTCGGCGTGACGGAGATGCCGTAACCCTCGTTGAGCGCCCGGGATGTCCCGCTTTCCTTGTCGTGCAGGATGATGTGCGTGTTTCCGCTGCCGTCGTCCTGCACCAGTGCCACGTAGCGGCCGTCGGGGGATTCCACCGCGCCCAGATTGAGCGATCCCTTCATCCAGAACGGCGTGAGCCGCCCGGTCAGCATTTCGTAGAAATAGATGTGCGGTTTTCCGCGACGGATGTAGGAGGTGAAGTACATCCCCTCCCCGTCGCGGCTGTAGTGGGGCGAGAGGTTGATCGAACCATTGTCGGTGATCTTGCGAACATCGGTGGCATCGATCTTCATCTCGTAGATTTCTTTGGTACCGCTCGTGTCCGAAACGAATGCAATGCGCCCGAAGGAGATTCCCTCGGCGCCGGTGAGTTCCTGCACCATCACGTCGGCAAAGCGATCGGCCATCAAATAGAGCTGTTCCTGCGTGCCGCGAAAGCGCTTGCCCTTGCGGAACTTCTTGAGTCCGACATCATAGAGGCGTAGCTCGACCACCCAGGTATCGTCCTGACGACCGACCACACCTTTGGCGAGCGCGTCGGCGTTAATGATCGACCAGTTAGAGAACACCTGCTCGTGGGGAAGCACGCCCACTTCCTCGACGTTTTCGATGTAGGCCTTGGGGTCGATCACCTCGAGCACGCCCGAACGCGCCACGCTCTTGCGAAGACGCGCGGCCAGCTTGCCCTCGAACTCGCGGGTTTCTTCGTCCTTGGTCATCGAGACAAAGGACGGAATGGCGACGCGCAGCTTGCGCACGCCCGTGCGGTAAACATTGAGGATCGGCTCGCTCGCATGGGCGAGGCCCGCCTGCGCCGTCACGGCCGCGAGCATCAACAAGACAATTGCGAATCGTTTGAACACGTTTTCTATGAACCTTCGATGTTGTTGAACTTCACCAAGAAGTTCCGTGGGAATTCCTGCGGCGGCGTATCGAGCTTCTTCACGTCCTTGGCCGCGCGCAGGACCGCGTCGTCATAGGCATGCTCGCCCGAGCTCTCCTCGAGTGTTGCCGAGAGCACCGTGCCGTCGGCGTCGATGCGGAATCGAATGACCGCGACCAGCTCGCGGCGGCGCGAGAGATTGGCCGGCACGCTCCAGCGGCGCTGCACCTGCTTGATGACGTGGGTGCGGTATTCCACTTCGCGGCGAAGCGCAATCTTGTCGGCGGTCTCCAGCGCGCTCTGGGCGCGCGCAGCGGAGGTGAGTTGCTGCTCGATCTCTTCAACGCTGCGCGCGGAA
>JAGRBM010000247.1 GCA_020434085.1 Chrysiogenia bacterium
CTCTCGTCGGCCGAAATCGAACGAGTAGCCAAAATCGAGGCGGTTTCCTGCAAAAACAAGATATGGGATGCTGCCCCTTCGCGAGAAAATGGGATAGAGCAGCTCAAGTTCAAAGCAGCCCGAGAAGGTGCTACCGCGATTGGAAATGTGAGCTGTTCTCCCGACGCATCATCGCTTGGAAAGAATTGCTGGTCCGCCATCATCTGTTCAGCGATCGCCTACAAGGAAAGCGCACCTGCCAAAACTGTCGCTTATCGCGAATCTGTCCCTTCCACGACTGAGGCTGTCGGAGTGGCTGCACCATCTTTCTCGGCTCGCGGCGAAATAGACGGCGCCCTGGCAGAAGGGTTGTCTGCTGTTTTCGAAACCACGCTCGCAGAAAACCCATGTATACGCATCGTTGCCGAGGACATGATACAGCAGCTTGCGGCGCAAATGGGGCTTGAACAAGCCTGCGGAACCGAGCAATGCCAAATTGACATCGCCAAATATGCTCAAGCTAGCTTTCTCACACGTGGCATTATCGCGAGTGTCGGAAATGAATATCTGCTCAGCGCCACACTTATAGACCTTTCTAACCAACGCACAGTAGCCACAGAGAAACGATTGGTTTCTAGAGATGCGCTAATTGCTGAAACAGAGATCGCAGCCAGTGCAATTTCGGCTTCGCTGAAGTGCCCAAACTAGGCCCCCCAAAAACAAAACGGCCGCCCATCGGGCGGCCGTTTCTTTGACTTCCTCTTCCCGGAGGTCGTCGTCGTAGCTGCGGTTTACTGCGCCTTGAGGCCCGTGAGTTCGCGGGCGACGATGCGGCGCTGGATCTGGCCGGTGCCTTCGAAGATGTCGAAGATCTTGATGTCGCGGAACATCTTCTCGAGCAGGAACTCGCGCGAGAGGGCTTCGGGACCGCAGATGTCGACGGCCTCACTGCAGGCCTGGTAGCCGGCCTGGGCGCCGTAGGCCTTGCTCATCGAGGCTTCCTTCACGTTGCCGAGCTTGCGGTCGGCCATCCACGCGGCCTTCCACACGAGGTAGCGGGCGGCATCGAGGCGCGCCTTCACCGCCGCCAGGCGGTGACGCACGATGGGGTCCTCGTAGAGGTACTTGCCGCCGCGCTTGTGGTTCTGGCACCACTCGACAGCAAAGTCGTAGGCGCTACGGCCGATGCCGACGCCCATGCTTCCCACCATCGGGCGGGTGGAGTCGAACATCGCCTTGGCGCCCGAGAATCCGGCGGCGGCCTTCTTCTCGGCGGCGGCTTCGAGGCTGTCGCCCATCATCATGTCCTTGTGGACGCGGCAGTCCTCCATGTAGACCTCGGCGGTCTCGGAGGCGCGGATGCCCAGCTTGTCTTCCTTCTTGCCGGGAATCAGGCCGGGCGTGCCGCGGGTGATGATGAAGCTGCGGTAGGCTTCGCGGCCAAGGCTCGGATCAAGGGTGGCCCAGATGACGAACACGTTGGCGCTGTACCCGTTGGTGATGAAGCGCTTGGTGCCGTTGAGCACGTAGTAGTCGCCGTCCTTGACCGCGGTGGTCTTGATGCTGGAGATGTCGGAGCCGGCGTTGGGCTCGGTGATGCCCATGGCGGCTACCTGCGGGTGGCCCTCTTCGGTCTCGCCGTCCATGGCGTCGAAGAAGACCTTCTTCTGCTCGGGGGTTCCCATCTGGGAGACCGGCGTGGCGGCAAGGCCCGAACCGGCCAGTGCCAGCGCGATGCCCGCGCAGCCCCAGGCCAGCTCTTCGCCGCCCACGACGCTCATCAGGTTCTGGTTGGCGGCCAGCGGGTTCTTGGGCTTGTCGCCGCCTTCCTTCTTCTCACCGGTGTCGACCGAGCCGAGACCTCCGCCCTTGCCCATGGAGCCGGACATGCTCATGCCCATCTTCGCGGCCTGTTTCATCACCGGCCAGGGCATCTGCTGAAGTTCGTCGTACTTGCGGGAATTGGGGCGCATCTGGAACTTCGCAAATGCGTTGATGGCGCCCTGGACTCCCTTGAGCATCGGATCGAGTTCAAAATCCATTGCTGTTTCTCCTTCTCGAGAGTGCCCGCGATGATCGGGCCTCGTGCATTACTTCTTTTTCTTCGGCTCGATCTCGGCGGCGGCGGCCTGGAGCGACTCGCTCAGCCCGCCCGCAAGCAGGGAGAGCACGCGCACATCGCGCATCCACTTCTCCACCGGATACTCGCGGGTGAAGCCGTAACCACCGTGCACCTGCACGCCGCGCTCGGTCACCGTGTGGGTGACTTCGCAGGTGTGGGCGTGGGCGCTGGCGGCCTGGATCGTGATGGACTTGCCCTTCTCGGCGCGCGAAGCAACCGCCAGCACGTGCTGCCAGGCGGCCTCGAGCGTCATGGCCATCTCGGCCATCATGAAGGCAAGGCCCTGCTTCTGGCCGACGGGCTCGCCGAACTGCACGCGGGTCTTGGAGAATTCCACGGACTCGTTGAGCGCGGCGCGGGCGGCGCCGATCATGGCGGCGCTCACGGTCAGGCGCGCGTGGTCGAGGATCTGCTGCGCGGCAGCGGCCTGTTTCTCGGCGTCGTCTTCGCCAAGGAGCTTGCCCTCGGCACCATTGAAGACCACGTGGCCCATGTCGGCGGCGCGAAGGCCGGTCCACTTGGCTTCCTTCACTTCGACGCCGGCCGCTTCCTTGTCCACCCACAGCACGCGGGGGCCGTCGGAGGCCTTTGCGATCACCACGAAGCCGCCGGAACGGCTGGCGTTGACCACCGGGCCCTTGGTGCCCGTGACCTTCCAGCTCTCACCGCTGCCTTCGCAGGTGGTTTCCATGAGTTCGAAGTTCGCGCCGGCGTCACCTTCGGTGAGCGCGAGCGCGGCCCATGCGGGCGACTCGCCGCAGAAGGGCTCAAGCAGCGGGGCTGCCTGCTCTTCGGTGGCGATGGAAATGAGCGCCGGTCCGGTCAGTCCCAGTCCCGGCAGCGAAAGCGCCAGCGCGGGGCAGCCGTAGGAAAGTTCCTCGGTGCGCACCACGTGCTGGACGTCCTGGGGGTTGCCCTCCCAGGCTCCGCCGCGCGATTCGGGAATGGACATGATGGCCAGTGCGAGGTCCGTCTGTCCTTTGGCCAGTACCTCTTCGGGGGCTGCCTCGTTCGTGTCAGCAGCTTCAGCAATCGTCCGCAGTTCTTCGCGGGCGAACTTGCTCATGAGGTCCTGGACCATCTTTTCGTCTTCGGAATATCCGAGGTCCGGCATGCGCCTGTCTCCTTCCTGCTCTCTCTCAGCAGAGTGAGAGGGTCCTGATGTTGGTTCTTCTGTCCGGACTGAATGGGCGTTCATTCAGTCATGCGGCGGTTTTGTAAAACAGATTTATGCGACGTGTCAACGCCTCCCCCAAGTATACTGGAAACTGCTGGAATCATTGGACTATTATCGGGGCAGTCCCGTTCACCGGGACCCGCGGGAAGGCCCCTGTCTGGTCGCGCGACCAGTGGTTTTCCGTGGCGGTCGCTATACTGCGCCGCAAGCAGAGGAATATGCCGGGCGAGCTCGCACAATCATTCACCGCTGCACTGCTGCAGTTCGACGTCGCACTGGGCAGGCCCGAGGAAAATCTCGCGCGCGCGGTTGCGCTGCTCGAGCAACTTCCCGTTGCCGGGGACGCGCCCACGCTGGCCGTGCTGCCCGAAGTCTTCACGACAAATTTTACTTTCCATGGCGCCGAAGAATTCGCGGCGCATTCGGGTAGAGCACTGGAGAAGCTCGCCGCGCTCGCGCGCGAGCGGGAGATTGCCATCGCCGGCTCCATCATCGAGGCCGGTCGCGAGGCCGGACGCTATGCCAACCGGGCTTTCTTTATCGATGAGCGCGGCGAGCGGCTCTGCCACTACGCCAAGCGGCACCTCATCACCATCGGTCACGAGCACCTCTTCTATGAAGAGGGCGACGATGCCGAGGCGCGGATCTTCGAGTGGCACGCGATACCCATGGCCATGGCGATCTGCTACGACCTGCGCTTTCCCGAGTGGCTCGGGCGCCTGGCCTTTGCCGGGGCGCGGGTCTTCGTGGTTCCCGCCCAGTGGCCGCGCGAGCGGCTGGCCCACTGGCGCACCCTGCTCCAGGCCCGCGCCATCGAGAATCAGGCCTTCTTTCTGGGCTGCAACCGCACCGGCGTGATGGAGAACACGGTTTTTGCCGGCGGATCTGCGATCATCGACCCCTGGGGCGAGATCGTGGCCACCGACGCCGAGGGTGCCACCGAGATCGTCCGGGGACGCGTCGAGCCGGCGCTGTCCGATGAAGTTCGAAGCCGCCTGCCCGCTTTCAATGAGCGGCAGGCGCAGGAAAGCAAGTAATTGCGCAAGACCGTACGATATCTGCTCTGGCTGACGGGCCTGTTTCTGCTGCTGCTGGTGGGCAGTCTGCTCATTCTGCCCAAGGTCCTCGACTTCAGCCCGGAGATTCCGATGCTCGAGGCGCGGCTCACCGACCTGACCGGTCGGCGGGTCACCATCGAGCGCCTCTCCCTGGATCTCACCCACGGCGTAGGCCTTCGCGCCGGCGAGGTTTCCATCCGCAGCGCTTCGGGCGATCTGGAATTCGCCCACCTGCATGCCGCCACCTTTGTGGTTCGCATTCTTCCCTACGTCCTTGATGACAAGATCGAGATTGCGGGCGTGCTGCTCGACGAACCCATCGTGCGCCTTCGTCGCTCCGGGAGCGCGAGCAACATCGATGACCTGATCGCGCGCTTTTCCCCCGCACCGGCGCCCGCCGCCGAGGGGGAAGAAGCTCCCGCCGCGGCGCCCGTTCCCCTCTCCGAGCAGATCCAGAAGGCCCTGCAAGCCGCGCCCATCGAGTTTCTGGAAATCGATCACGGTCGCATCACCTATGTGAGCAAACCCGCCGACGGCGAAGAGCCCGAGGCGAGCGCGGCCCTGCCCGTCCTGAGTGCGGGGCCCAACCACAGCGAGATCGCCGACCTCAAGCTGCACATCGGCCCCCTGCGCCCGTTCACTCCCGTGGAGTTCGAGCTCTCAACGGAAATCCGCTCGGGTGGATCACGCCCGGCGCGCATCGATATCGATGGCAACTGGACCTTCCACGAAGAGGACTTCCGCATCGCCGGTTCCCAGCTCAACGCGCGCACCAGCTTTACCGACCTGGACTGGGGCTGGTTCCACAACGTCAAACCCATCGCCGATCTGGGCCTGGAACGCGGCGTCCTGAGCGGGCAGTTCCATCTGACCGGCAACCCGGCCGATCACTTCGTCGTCGACGGAAGGCTCGATGGCGACGGGGTCCGCGGCGACTGGCCCAGCGTGTGGGCCGTCCCCTTCGAACCGCGCAGCCTGCACCTGCCGCTGGAAATCGAGCGCCAGGGCGATCTGCTCGAAATTCGAATTTCCAACGCCGACATCAACGGCATGGATGTTCGCTGGATTCGAATGGGATTCTTCCAGGGCGACTATCCCGAAGGCGAATTCGGCTTCGCGATGGACCTCGATGTGCGCAATGCCGAGTGGGAGAAGGATTTCGAGTTTTACCCCTGGAATGCCGTGGCGCCGAGCGTAAAGGACACGCTTCGCGAGCGCATCGCGCGCACCGGCCGCTGCACGAAGACCAACATCTCTTTTGAAAACCACTTCCACGACGGCGCCATGTGGGCCGTGCCCGGAACCATTCGCATCGTGGGCGCGCTCGAAGACATGAAGATGCGCGTGGGCCTTGGAGACAAGGGCCCCTATCTTTCGAACATGAATCTCACGCTGGTCCATGAAAACGGCGGCCTGTTCTTCCGCAACGGCACCGCGCGGGTCGACGGCACAGTGGACCTTGGCTTCGACGGCGGCTTTGCCAACCTTCGCGAGAACTCCCTGCTGGAACTCGAACTAGATGGCGCGGTGCCCATCGCAGGGCTCGCCACCGTGCTTCCCAAATACGCCTTCCCCGCCTTCGGCCGGCAGCTCGCCCCGCTTCGCAGCGCGCGCGGGCTGGGCACGGCGCGGGCAAAGATGGGTTTTGATTTTGAAACCGGCGACTATTCCTACGAGGGCAAGCTGGATTTCAGCCGCCTGGCCTTCGACCTGCCGGACCTGGGCCTCCAGCTCTCGAGCCTCGAAGGCTCCCTGAACTTCTCCCCCGATCGCGTGGAGACAACCATGATTCGCGGGCGCTCGGGCAAGTCCGAGGTGCGCTTCTCCATTGCCATCGAAGACCCGCAGGGCAAGGCGCCAACCTTTGAAGCCTCCTTCAATGGAGAGGACCTCGATCTCAAACCCATGATGAGCGCGCTGGGCGGCGCCCACGGCTACAGCGCGCAAGGAAAGATCTCCATTCGCGACTTCTTCCTGCGCGCGCCCTCAGGTGAAGATGCCGGGCCGCCCCAGCTCTCGGGCAGCGTCCACCTCAAACAGACCAGCCTCAAGGGTCCTTTCCTGAGCCGGCCCATTGAGGACCTGAACTGCATCTTCCTGCTCTCGCGCGACGGACGAAACGACTTCGGGTGTCAGGCCCTGCTCGGCGCCTCGGACTTCAAGCTCTCGGGTGCGATTACTTCCAGTGAAGCCGGCATTCCCAGCGGACGGCTCGAAGCCGAGTCCCTCTATGTCGATGTCGAAGATCTGAGCAGCAGCCTGAACTGGAGCGAGCTGTTCTCAGGTGCGCAGCTTCTCGAAATCGAACGCGAGCGCCTATCCAAACACCTTGATGTCGACGAAGAAGTCGCCGATGGCGTGCGCGTCGACTCGGTGGAAGTTGCCCCGCCCGAGAAGGGCAATGCGCTGGGCCTCGAACTTCCGCCCTCGCTCTCCCCCACCGCGCTCTATGAAAAAGGAAACTTTGAAATCGCGCTCTCGGCCGCGTCCTTCCATTGGAAGTCCATGCGCGGGCGCGACCTGATCGCCGATGTTGCCGCGCGCAAGGGCGTCGTGAATTTTGGCGAGGTGAGCTACCAGGGTCCCGGCGGGCAGCACCGTTTTGAAAGGGGTTACGTGGCGCAGCGCCTCGAAGGCGGGTTCCGCATCGCCATGGAACCGCGCCTCGAAGGGCTCGACGCCGGACCGTTTCTGACCTGGCTGGGCCTGAGCAAGGGAACTGTGGAGGGCACGCTCGATTCAACCGGTGCGCTCACCTGCGAGGGCTCCACCCCCGACCAGTGCCTCTCGACGCTGAGCGGGCCGCTACGCATCCGCGCCTCGAAGGGGCGCGTTGCCAACGTGAAGAACCTCAAGGTGCTTGCGCAGATTCTAACCCTGCTCCACTGGAAGGGGCTCGATAGTTACGAGGACGGCATCCCCTACAACCAGATCGCAGGGGATTTTGTGCTCAATCACGGCGTGGCCCATACCGACGGCCTGATCTTCGAGTCCCCGAAATTCGACATCAGCAGCAGCGGCGATATCGACTTCAACAGTCAACGCGTGAAGATGCTGGCGCGGGTGAAAATCAGCGAGCCGCTCGACTTCGCCATCAACCAGATTCCCGTCGTCAATCGCCTTGCCGGCAACCTGGCCATACCCATTCCCATTCGCGGCACCTGGCGCGAACTGGACGTTCGTCTCGAAGAGTAGATCTTATTCGGAAGTGGCCGGAGTCTCTGCCTGCGGCGGGGAAACCTGCGCCGGGTCCTCGGCAGGCGCATCGTCGAAGGTCGGCGGTGCCATCGAAGCATCATCGCTCTCTGGCTGCCCAGTCTCTTCGGGCGTCGCTTCAGGAGCCGCCACCCGCGCGAGTTCATCGCGCACCAAGTCGAGGTCCCGCTCCACGCGGGCGCGGTCGCTGAAGGCCTCGAAACGAACCAGCAAATTAGAGAGCGTCTTTTCAACCGCTTCGAGCGCCTTGCGCCGGGCAGCCGGATCTTCTTCGGCCAGCGCACGCTCGAACAGCAACGCCGCCTGCTCGCGCTGGGAGCGCGCCATCTGATCGACCACCGAGGAAATCTTCAGCAGCGCCGCATCCTTGCGCGGGGAATCGACGAGCGAGCGATAGAGCGCCAGTGCGTCTTCATAGCGACCCTCGGCCTCGGCCTGCTCGGCGCCGCTCCACTTGTCGGCGATGCGCTGATCGCGGTCGCGCAGCTCGCCGGCCTTGCGATCGATTTCGGCGTCGCGAAACTCTTCAATCGCGCGGGCAATGAGCGCTTGTTCGTAATCGCCCGGTGAAATCTCGGCCAGCTTGTGCAGGCTCTTCTCCACCGCTTCGAGCGAGAGTCCCAGATCGAACTGGTTCCACAAGGAGTTGATCTCCAGCGTGGCGCGCTGCTCGCTGCGGCGGATGATCGCGTCACTGAGCGTCTTGGCTTCACGCGAGAGTTCGGTGCCGCGGTATTCTTTTTCGACAATCTGCGCGAGCTTGTAGGCGCGCACAAAGTCAGTACCATCGCGCAGAATGGACTCGGCCTCCACCAGCTTGGCAAGCATCTCGCGGGCCTGCTCGCTCTGGCGCTCGCGAAGACGGCGGAGCAGTTCCTCGGCATCTCGTACCAGATCCGCGGTCACGTCGTATTCCTCGATCACTTGAGAGAGAGAATTCTGCGCCTCGTCGTAGCGCTCGGCGGCCAGGAGCCACTGGCCGCGCGCCAGCCAGAGCTGTCCGCGCGAGGGTCGGTCTTCCAGCGGCTGCACATGCGCGCCGATGCGATCGGCGGCTTCGGAGAAACGATTGGCCGCCGCCAGTCGCTTGGCCAGCGCCCACGTGGCGTCCATCGAGAGCGGCGCCCAGTCTGCGTCCTGAATCTCCACCAACACCAGGTCGAGCGCGGCATCGTCACCCCGGCGCGCGGCGTCGAGAATGCGATCCTCAAACGCGGGCTTGGCCTGGGGGGAGACGGATGTCTCGGGCGCGAGGGTCTCTTCGGTATCGACAATGTCCGCGATGGCATCGCGCTCGGAACTGCCCCTTAGCGCTTCGCGCGCCCGGGCGGCCGAGAGCGCGCCTGCCTCTCGCAGCGTCTCGCGCAGGGCATCGGCCTTCTCCGGGGCGACCTTAATTCGCTGGCCCTCCAGCGCTTCCCAGCGCCGTGCCGATTCGATGAGGGTTTCGAGTTCGGCGATTTCTTCGGGGCCCGCCCCCTCGGCGCGGCGCTTCTCCAACTGCGCTTCGAGCAGAGCCGGATCGGCCGGACGTTCCTCGATGAGAACTTCGGCCTGGGGCGGTCCGGCCGGGGCCCCCGCTCCGCCACCCGTAACCTGCGCGCAGGCGCCAAGAGATGCACCCAGCGCCGCTGCCATGCCCAGATGCCAAAATACTTTGCGCGTCGATATTTTCATTGCAAAACGGAGTCTAGCCGCCCCGAGCCGGCGTTGCGAGCCGAGACGCCCGGGTCAGGCCCCCCGCCGGAAAAGCACTTGAGAGAGTCTTGCCAGCCGGGGCCGGCCAGTGTAGATTCCGCCTTCCCGTGGGCGCATAACTCAGCGGGAGAGTGCCACCTTCACACGGTGGAAGTCGCAGGTTCGATCCCTGCTGCGCCCACCAGCCTTCGCTCCCTTCGGGAGCTGCGGCTGGC
>JAGRBM010000248.1 GCA_020434085.1 Chrysiogenia bacterium
CAGGGGGCCGGCCTTGCCCTCGGGGCGCAGGTCGAGATCGACGCGGTAGAGGAAGCCGTCGCCGGTCACCTCGGCGACGATGCGCCCGTAGGCCTGGGCCAGCCGCGAGAAATACTCCACGGGAGAGCGATCGCGCGGCCCGCCTTCGAGGGAGCCCGGCGCGTTCTGGTAGACGTAAACCAGATCGACGTCGGAGGAATAGTTGAGCTCTTCGCTGCCGAGCTTTCCAAGGCCCAGCACCGCGAAGGCGGGCTCGAAGGATTCCGAACCGCCCGAGAGGTACCACAGCGGCGGGCCGATCTTCGAGACGATCTGCGCGCGCGCAATCTCCAGCGAGGCGGCCAGCAAAGCGTCGGCCAGGTGGGAGACCTCGGCCAGGGTGACGCCGGTCTCTTCAATGGGGACGACGTCGAGATCGCGGACGGTGATGCGGGCGAGTTCTTCGTACTTGAAGCGCCGAAGCTCGGCCGGACGCCCTTCGAGCGGGACGCCTTCGAGGCGCGCCGCCAGCAGCACGGGGTAGTCGGCACGAGCGCGACGAATCGAGAGGTCCTCGCCCGCCATTCGTGCGATCACCTTTGTATCGGAACCAAGGTGGCGCAGCAGGAAGGGCGCGGCCCCGCCAAGCGCGGCGAGAATCCGGCAGAGCGCGTCGGGATGCGCTGCCCAGAGGGATTCGAGGCCGCCTGGATCGTGCTCGGCAAAGGTGGCCAGCATCTGCAGGCAGAGCATCCGGGCGTCGGCCGGATCGGCTGCACGCGCGCAGGCGGCATCAAGCCGCCCCATCAGGCCCGCAAGGCCCAGGTCTTCTTTGGTCATATCGAGTGGCAAGGCAGCTCTCCCCCGGATTTGCCCAACATAGACCACGCCCCGCCCGGCGGCCACGCACCCTTTGGCGCAAAATCGGCATCGAAAAGCCCGGAAGACAAAGATACAATGCCGTCACCGGAACAATCACTGGAGCGGCGCCGCAAGGAATATCGCGGCGGGAGGGAACACACGATGAGCAAGATCAAGGGCAAGTGGGCACTGGTAACCGGAGCGAGCAGCGGCCTGGGGGTGGACTTCGCCACCATTCTGGCCGAGCACGGATGCAACGTCGTACTGGTCGCACGGCGCGAGGACCGCCTCAAGGCGCTGGCCGACACGCTAGAGGACCAGCACAAGGTCGAGACCCGCGTCATCGCCATGGACCTTGGCACCTCGACAGCCGCGCGCGCTCTCTACGAGAAGACCAAGGCCGAGGGCCTTGAGATCGACGTGCTCATCAACAACGCGGGCTTCGGCATCCACGCCGACTTCATGGAGACCGAGTGGGAGCGCACCGCGCAGATGCTCCAGCTCAACCTGACCACGCTGACCGAGCTGACCTATCTCTACACAAAGGACATGCTTGCCCGTGACTTCGGTTTCAACCTGCTGGTCAGTTCCATCGGCGGCTTCCAGCCCACGCCGAGCTATGCGGCCTACGCCGCCACCAAGAGCTACGTCCTCGACTTCGGCGAGGCGCTCGCCCACGAGCTTCGCAACACCAATGTCGGCGTCACCGTGCTGGCGCCCGGCGGCACCCGGACCGAGTTCATGGACGTGGCCGGCCAGGAGATCTCCGGCATCGTGAATCTGGCGATGATGGAAAGCCGTCGCTGCGCAAACATCGGCATCAAGGCCATGCTCAAGAAGAAGCCCAGCGTCGTGCCCGGACTGCTCAACAAGATCGCGACCTTCTCGGTGCGCCTGGCTCCCCGCCGCATCGTGCCCGCCATTGCCGGCTTTGTGATGAAGTAGGCGGCCCACACCGGGACAGTACGAAAATCGCTCGCGCGCCCTTGCAGGAAGCGTCCAATCGGCGCTGACCCCTTCCCGCCCGCGCGCGCTTGAGGTAGCCTGCAGCCCACACACTCGGGCAGAAAGTCAGGTTCCCCATGAGCGAGGCAAAGCGCCCCAAGGTACTCATCGCCGACGACATGGAGTTTCACCGCACGCTGGTGCGCGACGCGCTGGAGGGATTCCCCGTGGATTTCTTCTTTGCCGAAGACGGCTGGGACGCCATCGAAGTCGCCCGCGCGGAGCTTCCCGACCTGGCGCTGCTCGACATCGTCATGCCCGAGGTGAGCGGCCCCGAAATCGCCCGCACCCTTCGCGAGAGTCCCGAGCTCGCCCACTGCGAGTTCGTCCTGCTCTCGGCCAACATCAAGGACGAACACGACTTCGACCCCCTCTTCGCCGCCGCCGTGGCCAAACCCATCGACGCCGCCAACCTGCGCGCGACCGTGGCGCGGCTGCTGGGGATTGATGGATAGGCACCGCTCCCGACCTCGCGAGTTCACCTCATAAGCACCGTGCCAGCCCGACATTCCTCAGCGTGCTCGTGCACGCGCGCAAAGCGCACCACCTCTCCCTGCTCCCCTTGCGGGGGAGCTGTCCGGGCAAATGCCCGGGCTGAGGGGGTGCCTCCTACCGCCGCGCTGCAGAGCCCGATCGTCGCCCG
>JAGRBM010000249.1 GCA_020434085.1 Chrysiogenia bacterium
TCCAGGCGCTCGGGATCGTCGATCGGCGCGTCGGGCACCGGGGCCGCATCAACGCCCGAAGCGACCTTTGGAATCTTGCCGTCCGGAAAGAGCTCCTGTGCGAGCTCGCCAAGTTCTTCATTGAGCTTGTCGAAGAGCATTTCGCGCACCGGCCAGTCGTAGCCCACGCGGGCCGCCTTCTCGGAGATTCGGCTGGCGCGGCTGAGCGCGGGCATGCTGTTGGGAACGCCCGAGAGCAGGGACTCGCGCTGTTTTTCGCGCTTCTTGATCTGCTCCCAGTTCTCGACGACCTGGCCGGCGGTCTCGGCCTTCACATCGGCAAAGACGTGCGGATGGCGGCGAATCAGTTTCTCGGAAATTCCGTCCACTACCGGGATCAGGTCGAAGCGGCCCTCATCGGCCGCGATCTGGGAATGGAGAACCACCTGAAGCAGCAGGTCGCCGAGTTCCTCCACGATGTCGGCGTCTACCCCCGAATCGATGGCCTCGAGCACCTCGTGGGTTTCTTCAAGGGTATAGGGCTTGATGGAGGCCATGGTCTGCTCGCGGTCCCAAGGACAGCCCCCCGGGGCCCGCAGCCGGGCCACGGTCTCTACCAACCGGGACACCGCGCGCTGGAGCTCCCCCGGGTCGGGAGGAACCCCCTCGCTCACAAGGGGCTTTCGGCCGCTCTGCTCATTCGCCATATGGTCCCTGTTTCCAGACACTTAGGTCTGCCCCGCCTTGCCCTACCGGTGGGGCCATGATAGCGTTTGCGCAACTGGCAGACCCAATGACATCCAAGATGAGCCGAATATACGTGTGCCCCTTCGGGCGGTCAACGCGCGCAGCTTTGAGCCTCCTGACCCTGCTAATGGGTTTGTGGGGGGTATTTGCCTTCCAGGCGCTGCCCGCGCGTGCGCAGGACAGCCTCTCCATCGACGATTTGCTCGACAACGTCGACACTGCGCCGGCCAAGCCCAAAGAAGAAGAGGCGGAACCCGCCGGGGCGCTGCCGCCCACCACGGCCGACAAGCCCGCCGCCGACGAACCGGCCGGCGAGACCTACAGCATCGACGACCTGTTGGGTGAACCCGCCACGCAAGAGCCCGCTGCCGAAGGCGCCGCAGCCGCCACGCAGCAGGAAGAGAGCTCCCCCGCTGCCGAGGAGCACACCGGCGGCCCGGGAGGCCCGGCCCTGGTTGAGGGCGCGCAGCTCGGTGTGATCCGCAATTCCGAGAAGATCGACGAGATCTGGCACGATCTCCATGAAGCCTTTTTTGCGCGCCAGTATTCGCGCGTGACCGTGCAGCTCGACCGACTCGAGCGCATTCGCCGCTCCCTCTCCATCGAGAATCTCCCGGCCTACTCCAACGCGCTCCTGCAACTTGCCGCGCAGGCACGCCAGAACGCCGATACCGAGATGGAAAACCGCCTCGTGCAGGCGGCCGAGCAGCTCTCGCCGGACATGGGCGGCATCGAATTTGCGCGCGCCAACCGCAACAAGGGCGACAAGGTACGCTTCCTTGGCGAGTGGGTGCAGAGCTTCCTGCACACGCTCGATGGCGTGACCTCCAGCTTTGCAGCCTACGGCTACCTCGCGCTGGGCCTCGCGCTGGCGATCCTGGGTATCACGGGCCTGTTCGGCCTGGCGCTCATGTACCGCCACATCAATCCGTTGGTTTTCGATCTGGTTCAAACATTCCGCTTTGAGCGCGAGGCCTTTGTGGTCCCGCGCATGGCGCTCATCCTGATGATGCTCTCGCCGCTGGCGCTGGGCTGGGGCGCGCTGGGCATTGCGCCGATGTGGATTCTGGTGTTCTTCGCCTACGGCAGCCGCGGCGAGAAGATTCTCGCCCCGCTGGCGCTCATCGCACTGATCTTCGTCCCCTTCCTGGCATGGAAGGCCGATCAATATTTTGCGCTCTCGCGCTCACCGACACTGCTGCGCATCCTCGATGCCCAGCGCGGACGCTGGGACGACGAGCTCCTCCACGATCTGCGCAAGCTCGAAGGCGACTTCCGCGGCAACGAGGCGGTGCTCTTCTCGCTCGGCCTTGCCCAGACCAAGAAGGGCCTGGGCGCCGAGGCACGGCAAACGTGGAACGAGGTCATCAAGATCAATCCCAAGCGCTGGCAGGCACTCAACAATGCCGGTGTGAGCCTTCTCTTTGAAGGCGAATACGAAGAAGCCATTGATTACTTCAAGAAGGGCCTTGGCATCAATCCGCTCGCAGCGTCCCAACAGTACAACCTCTCGCTGGCGCTGCTGGCACAGGACGAGGTCTCCAACGCGCAGGCGGCGCTCGTCCGCGCGCGAACCCTCAATCCCGAAGAGACCGCTTTCTGGGAGCGACGCAGCCCCAGGGGAACTATCTATGAGCGCGCGGCCGTGGTCTCGCTCTCCAATGAAGAGATTCTTTCGCTGAGCAACGACCTGGTCACGCTGCCACCTTCCGGCACGCCGATCCTAACGGCGCTGGGTATCCGCTCGGTCTATGACCCGATTGTCCTGTGCGTGGTGATCCTCGTGGCACTTGGCATCCTCGCGCTCATCTCCGCAAAGTTCGACCCCGCCGTTTCCTGCGACAGTTGCGGCGTCGGTATGAAGCGCACCACCAAGATCGCAGTGCGCGCGCGCAATATCTGCCCCCAGTGCTCGGCCGCGTTCTACACCAAGCATGCGGTCGATCCCGAGAGCCGCCTCAAGAAGGTCGTCAAGGTAGAGCGCTACCAGCGTCGGCGCCGTTGGGCGCTGCGCCTGCTCTCCATTGTGTTCCCCGGCGCCGCGCAACTGGCTGCCGGCCAGGTGGCCACGGGCGTTGTCCTTGGCAGCCTGACCCTATTCCTTCTCAATGCGGCAATGCTGCTGGCCTCGGGCGTGCCAGCGGCCGATCCCACGTTGCTCTCCGAAGCGGCACGCTGGCCGCTGCTCGCCATCGTTTCCCCCGTCCTCTTCATCCTGATCATTGTCAGTGTCGTGCGCATCGACACCGTCGGATTCCAGCCCACCCGCGGCCTTGGAATCGAAGTTCCCAAGGAGAGCTAGGACGTCATGGCCCTCGAAGGAACACTCAAAGAGTTCGGCATCGCCGACATCTTCCAGCTCATCGGGCAACAGCAGAAGGAAGGTGTTCTCGAGCTGCGCAGCGAAGACGGCAACCTCGACGTCTTTTTCTACGGCGGCCTGATCGTCGACGCGCGCCCGCCCAATTCCGATCCTGACAAGTGTCTGCTCGAACACATGGTTCGCACCGGCCTGCTCACCCCCGAGCAGGGGAGCCGTGTTCGCGACGGTGCGGCCCAGGCACTGAGTAAGATCCGCGATTACCTGGTGGACGCCGGCATCATCCAGAATGAAAAGGTCGCCGAGATCGAGCGCCTTTTTGCCATGGAAGAGGTCTATTCCCTCTTCCACTGGGCGAACGGACGTTTCGTCTTCGTCCCGCGCGAAGTGATTCGCAATGCCGATTCGTTCTCACCGGTCAGTGCCGAACACATCCTGATGGACGGCTTCCGCATGGTCGACGAATGGCCGGCCATCAAGAAGGTCATCCCCTCGCCCAATGTGCGGGTGATCAAGCTTTCGACTCCCAAACCGAAGGCCAAACCGAAGAAAGAAAAGAACGTCGCCATGGAGTCGGAGAACTTCCTCGACCTGGGCGACATCATGGATGACGAGGATGAAGGCGGAGATCTGCCGACAGAAGAGCAGACCGTGCTGAACGTGCTCGTCGGCAAGATGACGGTGCAAAACATCATCGACCGAAGCCGCATGGGCGCGTTTGAAGCGAGCAAGGCCGTCGCCAGCCTGGTCAGCAAGGGCTATCTCAAGCTCGACGTGATGACCGCGCAGCGCGAGACCGGCGACGCGTTCTTCGGCGAGGAAGCCAAGCCCCGTTCGCCCTACATTCTGCTCGCCGCTGCCGGCATCATTACGCTGGCCCTGCTGGTGATTCGCTACAACAGCATGCAGGAAGGCCTGCTCTCGCCCTGGTATCTCGCCAGCGAGACGCGCAAGGCCCAGATCGAAAACGGCCTGCACCGCGTGCATCACGCGATCGAGGTCTACCGCCTGCTTCACGGCAAGCTGCCCCAGAGTCTGGGCGCCATGGCCGAGACCGGGCTTCTTCCCTCCGACCTGGTTTTCCCCGAGAACAACTCGCCCTACGTGTATTTCCCGCTCATGGTCGACGGCGAGCACGCCAGCTACACCCTGGAACTCGCAGCCGACCTGGAAAAGTAAGCCGCTCCGGCTGGAACCTTGGAACAGACAAGTAAAAAGAACGTCACGCTCCGCGACAATACCCTCGCGCAGGCGATCATCGGCAAGCACGAGGACAACCTCCGCCGGATCGGTGAGCACCTGGGCCTGGATATTTCTTCGCGCGGCAACATCGTCACGCTCGAAGGCGCACGCGCGCGCGTCGAACGCGGCCGCGTCATCCTCGAAGAGCTGCAGGCCCTTGCCGCGCGCGGCGAGGACGTGACCGAAGCGGCCGTGGACAACCTGCTGCGGCTGAGTGCGACCGATCAGGATCTCCCCGAAATCGCCGGGAACGAAAAACCCGTGCCGCGCCTTCGCCGCCGGGTCGTTCCAAAGACCCCGCGTCAGAAGGATTACCTGGGCGCAATCGAGTCGAAGACCGTCACCTTCGGCATCGGCCCGGCCGGCACCGGAAAGACCTACCTTGCGATGGCCATGGCCACCTCGGCCCTGCTCGCCGGCGAAGTCAGTCGCCTCGTTCTCACCCGTCCGGCCGTCGAGGCGGGCGAGAAACTCGGTTACCTGCCCGGCAGCATGATTGAGAAGGTCAACCCGTATTTACGACCCCTCTACGATGCGCTCCATGATATGCTGGATATCGACAAGGCCGGGCGTCTGATCGACATGGGTTCGATCGAGGTGGCGCCGCTGGCCTTTATGCGTGGCCGCACGCTCAATGAGAGTTTCGTGATTCTCGATGAAGCACAGAACACCACGCCGGCGCAGATGAAGATGTTTCTCACGCGCCTGGGGTACGGATCGCGCGCTGTCATCACCGGCGACATCACGCAGATCGATCTGCCGCCGGGGCAGGAATCGGGACTGGTTGACGCCATCGGCGTGCTCACCGGCGTGGAGGGGATTCACATCACCCATTTCGACGGAACCGACGTGGTCCGCCACCCCATCATCCAGTCCATCGTCGAAGCCTATGAGCGTCGCTCCCGCGCCCAGGATGCCGGCGACAAACCCGGCACCGGAAAGCAGTCATGAGCCCACAACCAACCAAACGCACCCGCGGCAAGGATGACGGCGACACCACGCGCCCGCGTCGCGCCGGCGCCCCGCGCGGAAAGGGTGCCGAGTCCGCCGAGGAAGAACAGAGCCGGAATCGCAAGGCGCTGGCCACCCGAATCCTCGTCTGGGCGGGCATCAGCATTCTGATCGGTCTGGTGATCTCCCCGCCGACGGTGCTGCGCCTTCGCCAGTACGAGGTCGGCGACATTGCCGTGGGCAACATCAAGGCCCCGCGCGACCTCGCGGTGGAGGATCATCTCTCGACCTCCCAGCGCCGCGCCGAAGCGATGGAGCGCGTGCTGCCCATCTTCGACTACGACGAAGATGCCGCGCGCAGTGTGGCCAATCAGGTGGCCGCCTGGTTTGGCGCAGTACGACAGAACAACCGCCGCATCTGGGAACTTGAAGACCAGATCGAAGCACTCAAGAAGGAACGCAACAGCGGCTCGCGCGTTGCCGAGCTGCGCGAAAAACTTGCTGAAGCCCGCGAAGCGGCCAAGGAATCGCCACCGACCGCCACCCAGTTTCTCAACAAGGAAATCGAGGACTCGACGGCGAAGGCCCTCGCCTCGGTTCGCTACGGCACCGAGGTCGAAGACCGCATCGTCCGCGCCGTCGAACAGATTCTGCGCCCCGGGGTGATCGGATCGAGCGCCGATTTCCCGGTCGGGGACGCCGCCGAAATCACCGTGCGGCGCATTCCCTCCAACTCCGAGAATGTGGAGCATGAGCTCGGGCGCTTCGTCGATCTCGAAACGGCTCGCGCGCAGGCCGGCGACGTCGTCAAGGAATGGCTGGCCGACTCTCCCTATCCAAAAGACACCGCGCTGCGCAAGGCCCTGACCCAGCTCGTGCGCAAACTGCTGCGCCCGAATCTGGCAAAGAACATCCAGGCCACTGACGCCCGCCGCGAACTGGCTGCCAGCCAGGTCAAGCCGGTGTACCTCAACCTCAAGGCAGGCGAGATATTCGTGCGCGAGGGCGAGCGCATCAATTCCGAAGACGTCATCATCCTCAGCGCGCTGTCCAAGGAAGAGAAGCACACCCAGCGATGGCTGAGTTTCGCGCTGGTCTCGGTGCTCGCCGGTCTGCTGATCGGCATGCTCTACTTCTTCGCGCGCCAGCATCTTCACTACTTCAATGCCGGCATCAACGATCTGCAGTTCTATGCCATCGTGCTCGCCCTGCAGCTTCTTTCGGTGCGCCTCGCCACCGACCCCTGGCAGTGGTCGGGCTTTGTCGCCTTCGGCGCCATGCTCATGCGTGTCGTCCTGCCCGCTGACATCTCCCTGTTTCATGCACTCATTGCCAGCATCGCCGCCGGGCTGCTTGTACAAGCGGGCCCGCTCTACGTGCTCTATTCCATGGTGGGCTCGATGCTCGTCATCTGGATGGTCTCCCAGTATCAGCACCGCCTCGTGGTCATCCGCACGGGTATGGTGCTCGGCGCCATCAATGTGATTTTCTACTGGACCGACCTCTATGTGAATCACGACCTGCTCATTCCCTCGGACTGGCAGCAGTTGGTGATCCTCTTCGGCCTGGGCGTGGGCGGCGCGTTCGCCGTATCGCAGGTTTCCTACTTTGCAGAGCGCCTGTTCAACTACACTTCGGCACTGCGCCTGATGGAGCTCAACGACACCAGTCACCCCCTCGTGAAAGAAGTCTTCTTCAAGACTCCCGGCACCTACCAGCACAGCCTGGTCATCGGCACCATTGCCGAAGCCGCGGCCAAGGCCATCGGCGCCGACGCCCTGCTGGTGCGCGTGGCCGCCATGTACCACGACATCGGCAAGACCAAGATGCCCCAGTATTTCATCGAGAACATGGTGGATTCGGGCAAGGCCTCGCCCCACAAGAAGCTCTCTCCCAACATGAGCGCGATCATCATTTCCTCGCACGTAAAGGACGGCATCGAGATGGCGCACGAGGCGGGCCTGCCCCAGCGCGTGATCGACATGATCCCCCAGCACCACGGCACCAAGCTGATGAAGTATTTCTGGGAAAAGGCCAAGGCCGAGCAGACTGAGGATATGCCACCGCTCAATGAGGACGACTTCCGCTATCCGGGACCCAAGCCCCAGAGCAAGGAAGGCGGCATCATGCTGCTGGCCGACGCCATCGAGGCGGCCGTGCGCACCCTGCCCGACTTTACCGAGGCCCGCATTCGCGGCGCGGTGCAAAAGCTGGTAAATGACGCCTTCGCCGACGGGCAGCTCGACGAGTGCGACCTGACGCTCAAGGATCTCAATGAAATCGCCAAGGCCTTCTCAAAGACCCTGGCCGCGTTCCACCACGGACGCATCAAGTATCCCGAGCCCGCCGAGAAACAGCGCAAGAAGCAGGAAAATGCAGATTCTCGTCCAAAAGATGCCGAACAACCTGAGGGCGGACAGCCGGCTGCCGAAGAAGCTCGCTCGGAAAATCTTAAGCGTCTTGGGAACTGAGCCACTGGAGCTGAGCCTGGTTCTGCTCGATGATCCGGAGATGGCCGCCATCAATGGGGAGCATCGCGCCAAGCCCGAGCCCACCGACGTGCTCTCCTTTCCGCTCGAAGAAAAGATCCCCGGCAAGCTGGCCAGGGACCCGGCCGCGACGGCTACGGCGCACCTCAAGCACCTGCGTGCCGAGCTCGCGCGCCGCTTTGCCGGAAATCCCGAGCCCACGCTGGCGCTCGGCGACGTGCTCATCGACGTCCCTTACGCGCGCCGCCAGGCCCGCGAGCTGGGCGAAACACTCGAAGAGGCCTACGCCCGGCTGCTGGCCCATGGCATTGCCCACCTGCTGGGCTACGATCACGAGCGCGGCGCGGCCTGGGAAAAGGCCATGAAGCGCGTGGAAACCCATCTGCAAAAAGCTGCACTGAAGTAAGACGTGAACAAACTCAAAGCACTCCTTCCGGGCAAGGACGAGTTCCTGCTCTGCGCCGCCACCGGCCTGCTCAGCGCCCTTGGTTTTCCCAAGTGGAACCTCTGGCCCTGTGCATGGATTTTTCTTGTCCCGCTCCTGCACGTGATGCGTGAGAGCAACGCGCGCCAGGGTTTCAAGCTCGCGCTCTGGGCGGGCATCGTCGGCAACTTCCTCCAGCTCTACTGGATCACCTGGACAATCTCTGATTACACCGCTGTTCCGGTCCCGGCCGCCGCGGTGGTCACGTTGCTGCTCTCCCTGCTGGTTTCCCTGTTCTGGGGGGCGTGGGGCGCTTCGCTGTGCTGGCTGCGCGCGCGCAGCCGCGTGCCGCTACCGGTGCTGGCCGCAGCCCTGTGGGTGATCTTCGAGTCGCTGCGCACGCCGCTCATCCGCTTCAACTGGAACAAGCTCGGCGTCCTCTGGCTGAGTCACGAAAACCTCTCCCAGGGAGCCGATCTCATCGGGGTCTACGGGCTCTCCTTCTTCGTCGTGCTCGCCAACGCCGCGCTCTATGAGATTTTTGCCCTTCGCTGGCGTCGCCGTCAGGGCGAAGAAATTCCCACCGAAGAGGCTCGCTCCAAAGCGGCGATGCCGACGATTGCATTCATGATTATCGGCGCGCTCCTTCTCTATGGCTATGCCCGCCGCGCCGGGATGGAATCGAAGATGAACACGGGCGAGCCCCTGCTGCGCGCCGCGCTCATTCAGGGAAACATCGAGCAGCGCATGAAGTGGGATCCCGAGTGGGAAGAAGAGATCCTCGA
>JAGRBM010000250.1 GCA_020434085.1 Chrysiogenia bacterium
AGAGACCTGGGCGCTCATTACCTGGCTCACCTACGCCGCCTACATCCACATGCGCATGGCGCGCGGGTGGAGCGGTCGCAAGGCCAGCTCGCTGGCCATTGCCGGATTTGGTGTTGTGATCTTCACCTACCTGGGGGTAAACCTCTTCCTGTCCGGGCTCCACTCCTACGGCAGCCCCGGCTGAGGTAACCCATGCGAAAAGCCCCCGGGGCGAAGGGCTCGCGTCGCTGGCAGGATGCGGAGTTCATCCTTGCCGCCAGCGCGCCCGCCCACTGGCCAAAGCACAAGGCCGCCGAAGTCGCCTTCGCAGGCCGCTCCAATGTCGGCAAGAGCTCGCTGCTCAACGCCCTCGTAGGGCGCAAGGCGCTGGCGCGCGTTTCCGGCACGCCCGGCCGCACGCGCCAGATCGTCTTCTTCGAACTCTCCGCCAAGCTCTGCCTGGTTGACCTGCCGGGCTACGGCTACGCCAAGGTATCCAAGAGCGAGCGCAATGCCTGGGGTAAACACATCAACGCCTACCTGCAGGAGCGCGAGAACCTGGCCCTGGTGATCGTCCTGCTCGATGCGCGCCACGGGGCCAGCGACCTCGACAAAATGCTCATCGACTTTCTGGGCGAGTGCGAGATTCCCATCCAGATCGTCTTCACCAAGGCCGACAAGGTGCCCAAGACCAAGCTCAAGGCCCAGATCAGGCGCTTTGCCGAGGACGTCCTGCCCGGCTACGCCGAGCACGCGCTGGCCATTTCCAGCACCACCGGGGATGGAATCGACCAATTGCGCCGCCGCATTGAGGGAGTACAATCCTCGGAATGATCTGCCCTGAATGCGGGACCGAGAACAACAACTGGGCGCTGCACTGCAAGCGCTGCCAGACGCCCCTGCCCCGCGGCATGGATCGCTGGCTCTTTGCCGGCGCGATCTTGGTCGGTGTGGCTGTCTTCGGCATCATCCTCTCGCGCCTGGGCGTGATCGACAAAGTGCTCCAGCAGATCTACGCCATCGAGTTTTTCCCTGAAGAAGAAACCCCGGTGTCCGAAGCCGACCTGGCCGATCCCGAGGTGGTGCACCTGCTGCAACTGCCCAACCAGCAGTGGGAGTATCAGGAGCCCCAGAACCTCTCCGAATCCGACAGCAATGCCCGCGCCCTGGTTGCACTGGGACACAAGGAAAAGCTGGCCTTCGGCACGGTACTGGTCGAACCCACTGATCTCTCGTCCGAAGGGCTGGAATCGCTGGCGCTGGATCGCCTGAAGCTGCGCGCCGAAGAGTTCCGCGTGGTTCGCGAGGTGGACATCAACCTGGGCGGCGTGCCCAGCCGCCGCGCCGAGTTCATCATGGAAATGGGCGGGCTGATGATCCGCTACATGGCCACCTACGCCGTGAATGGACAAAAGGGCTACCAGATACTGTTCTGGTGTCTGGACTCGGATTACCCGGAGTTCGAACCCCAGTTCACCCAGTCACTTCAGAGCTGGAGCTGGGACCACTGATCTGATATTCATAGGGGTGAGGGCAAACATCCCGGAGACACCCGCGTGACAACGCGAACACTGGCAGTGCGCTGCCTGACTTTCGGCATCATCTTCCTGGCAATCCTTCTGGCATCCCGGTTCGCCCATGCCGAGAACTGGGTCATCGTGCTCGGCGAAGTAGAGATTCGCGAGCGCCCGGGTTTCTCCCAGCCCGTGCTGGAGAAGAGCCCGGAGTTTTCCCCCTACAAGGTGGTCAGCAAGGTCGAGGCCGATAAAGAAGGCTCGCAGACCTGGTACGAGATCGTCCTGCGCGAGGACCGGCGCATCAAGCGCAAGCGTGCCAGGGGCTGGGTCCTCGAGCTGCCTGACGATTCGGGCCCGCTCTCGAAGCCTTCGGTACCAGTCTACAAGACACCCGATGCGGCCAACCTGATCGGCAGCAAGCGCAACCACGAACTCACGCTGACCGGCATGCGCAGCCCCGACGGCAAGTGGCACGAGGTGCAGTTCGACGACAAGGTCGAGCACCTGCGCCAACAGGTGGGCTACGTGCCCGCTTCGCTCACCTGGCTGGAAGAAGACCCGGACCTCACTGAGCTGATCCCGCGCCTTGAACGCATCCGCAACTCCCAATGGCCCGCCAACTGGAAGGCCTTCTGCGTGCGCCGCACCATTCGCAAGGGATTCCCCCGCGCCGCGGTGGAACTGGCGCTGGGAGAGCCCACGCAGATCGGCAGCCCCGCCACGGACAAGGCCGACGAGGTCTGGACCTACCGCAAGGATGGCGAGATGGTCGGGATCTTTTTCAAGGGTGGCAAGGTGATCGGCTGGAAGAAGAAAAAGGCCGGGCGCTAGGCTGCCGCGCCGCTCTCACACGAACATCATTTTCCTGAGACGGCCTTCTTGAGGGCCTCGAAGACTTCGTCGGCGCTCTGGTAGCGCGCGTCCTTGTTCTTGGCCATCAGCTTGAGCACCACATCGGCGAAGTCGTCGGGAATCTCCGGAACGTATTGCTTCACCGACGGTGGCGGCGTGTGGACGTGGTGATAGGCAATATCGCCCTCCGGGAAGGGCAGCTCCCCCGTGACCATTTCGAAGAGCGTGACGCCCAGCGCATAGAGATCCGTCCGGTGATCGACGCCCTCGCCCGTTGTCTGCTCTGGCGACATGTAATAGGGCGTGCCGGCCACGCGGGTGGTCTGGTTGGTCACGTCCTTGAGGATCTTCGCCAGGCCGAAGTCCATGATTTTCACTTCTTTTTTGTCGGTCCACATGATGTTCGAGGGTTTGATGTCGCGGTGGATGACGTTGTTCTCGTGGGCGTACTGCATCGCCTTGCAGATTTGCCCGGCAATCACCAGCGCGGCCTTGTAGGGAATGCGCCCGTCTTCGACGAGCAGTTCCTTGATGGTGCGCCCCTCCACGTATTCCATGGAGATGTAGGTATCTCCCGCTTCCTCGCCCACGTCATAGACCGTCACGATGTTGGGATGATTGAGGGCGGCCGCGCTCTTGGCCTCGCGCATGAAGTTGTCCAGGGCCTGCGGGTGCGTCTTGAAGG
This sequence comes from Chrysiogenia bacterium, assembly GCA_020434085.1. Classification (NCBI taxonomy): domain Bacteria; kingdom Pseudomonadati; phylum Chrysiogenota; class Chrysiogenia; species Chrysiogenia bacterium. The sequence continues at coordinate 3,034 of JAGRBM010000250.1, forward strand.
CCGGCGGCAACACCTTGAGCGCGATCGTGCGATCGAGCATCGTGTCGCGCGCCTTGTAGACAATGCCCATGCCCCCGCGGCCGAGCTCGGACTCAACCACGTAACGGCGCTGGGCCGCCTGGGTGGGGGCCTGCTGGTCACCCTGATAGACGGTGGCGTCGAAGCGCCCGGCGCTGCTGCCCGAGCCCGTGATCCCGGCGCCGATTCCTCCCGAGGTCGCCAGCGGCGCCGAGGGCGTGGCCGGGCGCGACTGCATGAGTTTTTTCACCTCGTTCACGCGCTGCGAGACGTCGCGGAAGTGGTAGTCGGCCGTCAGGATCTGGTCGTAGATGTTGAGGGCCTTGTTGTACTGGCCCTCTTTTTCCAGGCAGATCGCCATCTGGTAGTAGACGGGGATGTTGTCCTGCCGCACTTCGTTGTCACCGACCGAGAGCTGGTAGTTCTTGATCGCCAGCGAGTGCATGCCCTTTTCGCGGAAAATATCGCCGAGCATGGCCTTGCCTGCGGCGAAGTCGGGTTCGCCGGCCTCGATCGCCTGGAGCGCGCGGATGGCCTGGTCGAAGAGGCCGCGGTCGAAATAGGCCTTGCCCACTTCGAATTTAGCGCCCGCTTTCTCGAACATCTCGGTGGCCTTGGCCGCGTCGCCGCTCTTCTGATACTCGGCGGCCGCCTCGTGCCAGGCCTGCGCGCTCTCGTAGGCACGGGCCGCCTTGAGGGTATCGCCCATCGCCGAATACGCTTCGGCCGCACGCTGATGCGCACCGGCTTTCTCGAACAACCGGGCGGCGTTGGTAAAGTCCTTCTGCTCTTCGTGAAGCTCTGCCGCGCGCGCGTATTCGCCGGCCCGCTCGAAGTGGGAGATAGCCTCGAGCACCTGTCCCTTCTGCAGGCAGATCTCGGCGCGCATGCGCTCGGCACCAGACTTGTCGCCGCTCTCGGCCAGGGTGCGCGCCGCTTCTTCGAGCCGCCCGCTGCGCGCCATGTAGTCGGCCGCGCGCTTGGCATCGCCGGCTTCGCGCAGCACTTCCGAAATTTCGCTGAAGAGCTCGGCGCGCTCGAGCACCTCGACCGCTTCGTCGATCTTTCCGGCGCGCGCGTAGAGCAGGCCGCTCTGCCGTGCCAGCCCGCGGGTGGCGTAGGATGCGGCAATGGCGGGCTGGTCCTTGAAGCGCTTGAGCGCGTCTTCGTAGGCGCGCATGTAGAGCTGGCCCGCAATGATTGACTGCCCGGCGCGGGCGCACACCTCGGCGGCGCGGCGGGGCATTCCAAGCTGCTGGAAGATGGAGCTCGCAGTATTCCAGTCACCGGCCTGCGCGGTGGCGCGCGCCTGGCGATAGGGTCGCCCGGCCTGGCCATAGGCCTCGGCCGCCTGTTTGAAGTTGCGGGCGCGCTCGAAGTGCTCTCCCGCGACGATGTACTGGCCGAGCTGCGCATACAGCGGTGCGGCATCGCCGTAACGACCGGCGCGCGCGTAGGTCGCGGCGGCCAGGTTCGTCGCCCCGGCGCCCAGATAGGTCTGCACCGCGTCGTCGTACTCGCCGGCGGCTTCGAAGAGCCGTCCGGCCTCCATGGCGTCACCGCCCTTGGCGGCCTTGCGCGCCTGTTTGGCGAGTTTTTTTGCTTCCGCTGGGTTCATTGCATCATCACCCGCCAGTAGATCAACCCCGCGGTGCTGGCCGCGATGCCGATGATCGAAATCACGCTTACGGCAAAGAACGTGCTGAGCGCGCCCGAGGGCCCGCCGCGCGCGCGCTCACCGGCATAGGCCCCGGCCGACCAGAACCAGGAGAGAAGCAGGAACACCGCGCTGGCCAGCAGCGCAATGGCAAACACCTGGGTCTTGAGCGGCTCGGGCAGCAGCGGTCGCTCCATCAGGGCGTAAACCCCCATGAGCACCCCCGGCCCGAAGAGCAGGCTCAGCCAGAGCGGTCCCGTGACCGGCGGCGGTCCGCGCCAGATGTTCGACTTTGCGGGTGCAGGTGCGGGCGGCGGATTCGCCGCCATGGGCATCGTCGGCGTCACTGGATGCTGCGCGGCCTGCTGGCTGTGATGGGCCGAGTAAGGGAGCCCGCCCCCGCTCACCCCGCCGAGCGGGGAGTCCGACATCACCTGCGTGAGGTTTGCCCCCTCGGCGTTGACCCCCGAGAGGCTGGTCTGCCGAAGGTCAACGCGCAGGAGCTGCGCCCCGCGCAGGTCGACCTGATCGGCCTTGCCCTGGGAGAGATCGCAATCCTCGATGGAAGCTTTCGAAAGATCCGAACCGGAAAGAACGATCCCCGGCAGGCGGCAGTGCTTGAGCACCGCGCCCGTGAATTCCGCGCCGGAGGCAACCGGCGCACTGCCCTCAAGCTGGGAGAGCTGCACGCCGCGCAGATCCGACCAGGAAAGGTCCGCCTGCGCCAGATTCGCCTTCACGCCCTGCGCACCCTGCAGAAAGGCGCCGCGCACTTCGGCACCGGTGAGATTCGCGCCGCTGAGATCGGCGCCGCGCAGATTCACGCCCGAGAGGTTGCTGAATGAGAGATCCGCGCCGCTGAGCACGGCTTTCTCCATGGTCGCATCGTAAAAGCTCGCCCCCTGCGCATGCACGGCGGTGAGGTTCACTTCCGTGGCCACCGCGCCCTCGAGGCAGGCGCAGCGCATGGAGGAGCCCTGCAGGTTGGCGCGCTCGAATTTCACACCCTCGAAGGCGGCTTCATCGAAATTGCAGGCGGCGAGCCGTGCGCCGCTGAAGTCGCAGGCGAAGAAACGCCCCTTTGGAAATGCCGTGCCGTTGGCCACGCATTGCGCGAAGCCGCACTCACGCCAGTGGGAGTTCGCATATTCGCCACGCTCGAGTTGCACGCCGTGGAAATCACACGAGACGAAGCTGGCGCCCTTGCCCTGTGATTCCGCCACCGAGGCATCGTTGAAACGGCAGCCCTTGAAGACCGCATCGCTCAGCGTGCTGCGCCCCAGCGATGCGCCGGAAAAATCACACTGCTCGAAGTCCGCTCCCGCGAAGTCGGTCCCCTCAATGCGGGCGCCGCGAAACGAGGCCCCCTTGCAGACAATGCCGGGCGCGCGGGCCTGGGCCAGTTGCACGCCCTCGGCTGCCGTGCCGTCGAGTTCTGCGGACTTGAGATCGGCGCCGTCGAGGTTGGCACCCTTGAGCTGGGTCTTGTGAAACTTGGTCCGGTGAAGAACCGCCTGCGAGAGACGCGCCCCGGTCAGGTCCACACCGCTCAGGTTGGCGTCGGTGAGATCGGCCTCGGAAAGATCGGCCCCGGCGAAGCTCGCCCCGGTGAAGTCGAGACCGACCAGGCGCGCGCCCTGAAGCGAAGCCTTGGGCAGGTGGATCCCCTTGAGGTCCAGGTCCGCCTTGGACTCGTTGCTCTGCAGCCGGGCCACGAGCTGATCTTTCGTCAGAACATTCGCCATGAACTCAGTTCTACCGTTTGAATGAGCGAAACGATAGAAATATCGTCCCGAAAATACAAAGCATCCGCCAGGATCGTTCCAGGAGGGCCCCGAATGTGATTTGGCGCAAACCTGAATGACTCCGGGGGGTTGCGTTTACATGGTTTTACCTTCGGGGTGGTGTTCGGCGCCCGCCGGGGCTATGATTGATTCCCAGGGGAGACGGATGCGGGGGCGGCGTTCTCCCTGTTTGAATGTATGAAACGGGTCTTTCCAGACCTTCGCTTCCGCGGCTTGGTTGTTTTCATCCTGTTGTGCCTTGCGGGCACCTCGTTTCCCACAGCAGCGGATGCGCAAGCGGTCAGTGCAGAGCACTTTTCCGCCGAGCTCGCACAGCGTCTCGGCTACCGGGCTCCTTTTGTCCCGGAGTCCGAGCGCGGCAAGGTCCTGCGAGAGTTTCTGGCCGGCAAATCCCATGAGGATCTCCCGCCCCAGGGCTTTCTAACGGCAACGCCGAACATCGCCCTGGGCAGCGAGCAAGACCCCAACAATCCGAAAAATCTCTCCGTGGTGAGCCCCTCGGCCACCGGCGAGGTCGAGTACAGCTTTTTCCTCATCCGCCCCGGACAGCTTCGTGCCGAGGGACGCGTGCGCGGCGGCACCCAGCTCTGGCAGATCAATGAGGCCGCCCCCATCGCGCTCCATACCGGCGGGGAGTGGTCCCAGGTGGAACTGCCCCCCGTGTGGCTTGAAGCCGGTGAGCACCGGCTGCGCATCGCGGTCCCCGCCGGCGGCGAGGTGGGGTCGCTGCGGGTACATGTTCCGTGCGTGCAGCCCATTCTTCCCGAGGACCTGCAGGGCAGTGCCGAGGAACTCAACTTCGCAGACAAGACCACCGCGATGATTCGTGCCTTCGACCGCGAGGACCTGCTTCCCGACGCCGATGAGCCACCCACCACCGTGAGCGCCGAAGAGTACGACGCCGCCGGCTCGGAAGCACAGATGCAGGGTACCGGTGATACGCCGTATCTCGAATCTGCAGGCGGCGTGAGCAAGGCCGTATTCATCGTCGACGTGAAGCAGCAGGGGGTCTACACCCTCAAGGCCATGATCGCCGGCGGCGGCGCCAGCAGTTGGGACGTGAACGGCTGCCGCGTCAGCTCCATGCCCCCGGCCCGGCGCGCTTCCCAGGAATTTTCCGAGGAAGTCATCGGCTCGGTCCTGCTCAATGTCGGCCCCCAGAAGATCGAGATCGCCCTGCGACCGGGCCTCAAGCTGGCAAGCCTGAGCCTGCAGCGGAAGAAGACCGACCCCGGGAGTTACGCGAAGGTGGCAGAGAACCTGGGCCTTTCCGAAGGCGCCCCCGGCGACCCGGTGACCGAGGCCGCGCTTTTGCGGAACCTTTCCTCGCCGCTGCTGGCCGAACGGCGCCGCACCCTGGAGGATACCGACGAAGATCCGGCGGGGCTGTCACCGGGCAGCGATCAGTTCGTGTTCAAACCAACGCCGGGGCCCGACGACAACGGCGACGGCGACGGCCTGCCCTCCGACGACCAGGACGAGCCCTATCATTCCCCCGTAAGCCCCTACCTGCCCGACCCGCTTTCGGGCGCCGGAGCGCTCTAGCAACCCTGACATGCTCCATGCCCGGTCCCAATTTACTGTCATTCTTGTGGGCGCGCTCATCGCCTGGCTGCTCCCGTGCGGCCAGACCCACGCGCGCGCAAAGAACGACCTGGGCTTCAACATCGGCGCCGGGGCCGGCTTCACCGACAACGTGCGCGGTTCACGCACGGGCTTTGCCAAGGAAAGCAGCGTCTATTTTTCCGGAGAACTCGGCGCCTCCTATGCGCGGCGCCTGACCTTCGGTGATTTCTCTCTCGAAGCCGGGGCAACCGGATCGTTCTACACCCACGACGACAGGTGGAATCAGATTTTCGGGGTCGTCAGTGGCGAGCTGATCGTTCCGATCTCCAACCGGCTCCGGTGGGAAATCCGTGACCAGTTCCGTCCCTCGCCGGTGGACTTTACGGATGTGGACA
>JAGRBM010000251.1 GCA_020434085.1 Chrysiogenia bacterium
ACCCCCACCCGGTCGGCCTGCACCTCCTGGGTGGTAAAGCCGCTCAGTCGGCTCATCTCGCCAGGGTGCGGCGTGACGACGATCTGCTCGCTGGCCAGCTTGCCCGGGCTGATGCTGTTCTTTGCCAGCAGGTTGAGCCCGTCGGCGTCGATTACGAGCGGGAGCTCGCACTTCTTCATGAGTTCCAGGACGGCCTCGCCGCTTGCCGCGTCGGTCGGGATCCCAGGGCCAATGAGCACCGCCGTGCACGAGGAAGCCGCTTCAAGCAGCCGCGCTCCCGCCCCCTTGCCGTAGCCGCCCTCGTCGTTCTCGGTGAGCAGCTCGGTCATGGTCTCGACCGACTGGGGCGCCACGACCGATTCCAGCCCGCGCGGAATGGCCAGTGTCACGAGGCCCGCGCCAATGCGGTGCGCCGCGCGCGAAGCCAGAACGCCCGCGCCCGACTTCCCGTGGGAGCCAGCAATGGCCAGCAGGTGGCCGAAATTTCCCTTGTGGGCGTCCGGCAAGCGGTGAAAGAGTCCCGGCCAGACGTCCTCGGGCGTAAGCAGGTAGGTGCTCCCCTGGTGGGCGTCGAGCATCTCGAAGGGAAGCGAGATCTCGATCTCGAACATCTCGCCGCAATGGGCGCGTCCGGGCTCGATCCAGTGGCCGGGCTTCATGCCGCCATAGGTACAGGTGATGTCAGCCTGCACCGCCGTTCCCATCACATGGCCGGTATCGGCGGAGATCCCCGAGGGGATATCCAGGGCGAAGATCATTCCCGGCGTGTCGTTCATCATCTCGATGGCATCGGCCATGGCGCCGCGCACTTCACTCTCAAGCCCCGTGCCCAGCAGCGCGTCGATCACAATCTCGCTGTCTGCCAGGTCCTCGGCGAGGTCCTTCATGCTCTGTTCGTCGCCCACGTCGTCGACGAGGTCGCCGCCCATGCCCATCCAGGCATCGAGCATCGCGCGAGCGTCACCACTCACTGCGTCAATCGGCGCAAACAGGTGCACGCGCACCTGGGCGCCGTGGTTCTGCAGGTGGCGCGCCACTACAAAGCCATCACCGCCGTTGTTTCCCTTGCCGCACAGCACGCTCACCGGCATGCCGGCGGCGCCGCCCGTTTTTTCCAGAATGATCTGGAAGGTCTTGAGCCCGGCGTTCTCCATGAGAACAAGGCCCGGAATCCGGGCCTCTTCGATGGCGCGCTTGTCGAGCGCGCGCATTTCTTCAGCGCTATAGAGCGGTTTCATCGTCCCCCCTGCCCATTCTTCGGGGCTTCGGCCTTTTCAACGAGTTCGAGCATCTCGCGCACCGCGCGCTCCATGCCCACGAGCACCGCGCGCGAGACGATGGAATGCCCAATATTGAGCTCGGCGATCTCGGGCATGGCAGCGATGGCCCCCACATTGCGGTAGTTCAGACCATGTCCGGCGTTGACGCTCATTCCCAGCTTGCTGGCCGTGCGCACCGCATTGGTGATGCGCGTGAGCTGCTCGGCCTTTTCGTGCTTGCCCACCGCGTCGCAATAGGTGCCCGTGTGAATTTCCACGGCGTCGGCACCCACCATGTGCGCCGCGCGCACCTGATCGATGTCTGGATCGATGAACAGACTGGTTTCGATGTCGGCCTCGCGCAGCAGCGAGGTGTATTTCTGGAGCTGTTCCTGATACATCGTCACGTCGAGGCCGCCCTCGGTGGTGAGTTCTTCGCGGCGCTCGGGAACGATCGTGCACATCTCCGGCTTGTTCAGCAGGGCGATCTTCACCATTTCCTGCGTGGCGGCCATTTCCAGGTTGAGCTTGGTCTTGACCACCTGGCGGAGCTGTTCGAGGTCGCGGTCCTGGATGTGGCGGCGGTCCTCGCGCAGGTGCACCGTGATGCCGTGGGCGCCGGCCAGCTCGCACAGAACGGCAGCCGCAACCGGATCGGGCTCGGTGATGCGCCGCGCCTGCCGCACGGTCGCCACGTGGTCGATGTTCACGCAAAGTCGGGCCATGGTGGGCCTCCTTACAGCCTGCCGCGGAGCCTTTTCCCTTTGGAGGGACGCCCCGCCTGCCTTTTAGTCCCAGATGGGTGGAATGTCGAAGTTCAGCCCAGCTCGGCGCGAACCACCCCGGCCAGGTCTTCGAGCACGCCGGAGAGCAGTCCTTCGTCGGGGTGCTCGGCCATGAGGCGCAAAAGCGGCTCGGTACCCGAGTAGCGCACCAGCAGGCGGCCGCCGGCACTGAGCCGTTCCTCGGCGCTCTTCATGGCATCGTAAATGCGTGCGTTCTCTTCCAGGGCGACGCGCTCTCGCACGCGGATGTTCAAAAGTTGCTGGGGTGCCAGTTCCAGCACGCGCGCGAGTTCGGAGAGCGACGCGCCGGTACGCCGCATGACAGCCAAAAGCTGGAGGGCGCACACGGTGCCGTCACCGGTGGTCGCGTGATCGAGAAAGATCACGTGGCCCGACTGCTCACCGCCCAGGCTGTAGCCCCCGGCACGCATCTGCTCTACCACATAGCGATCGCCCACCTGGGTGCGAACGAGCTTGCCGCCCAGGCTCTCCATCAGCTTTTCGAGCGAGACATTGCTCATCACCGTGGAGACAAGCGTGTTGTCCTTGAGCCGCCCCTCTTCGAGAAGGTGCTTGGCGCAGATGGCCATGACCTTGTCGCCATCGACGATCTCGCCGCGCTCGTCGACGAAGATCGCGCGGTCGGCATCGCCATCGAGCGCAATTCCAATGGCAGCACCGGTCTCTTTCACCTTTGCCGCGACGACCTCGGGATGGAGTGAGCCCACCCCGTCGTTGATGTTCGTCCCGTCGGGCTCGACGCCGCAGGCGACCACCTTCGCGCCAAGCTCACGGAAGACCAGCGGGCTCACCGCATAGGCCGCACCGTGGGCGCAGTCGAGAACGATCTTCATCCCGTCGAGGTCGAGATCGTGTGGAAAGGT
>JAGRBM010000252.1 GCA_020434085.1 Chrysiogenia bacterium
GACTCGGCCTTGGCATTGCTGACCTCGAGTTCGGTAGCCTCGCCGCGGGCGGCCTGCTCTTCGAGTGTCTTCTCTTTCTTGAGCGCTTCCTCGTAGAAGAAGGCGTGCTCGACATCGAGGCTCTTGAAGATCTTCCAGTCCTGCACGGCCAGGTAGACGGTGCGCTCCTGCTTCTTGATCTGGTCTTCGATCGACACATACTCGGAGCTGCTCATCACAGCCTTGGCTTCCTGCAGCTTCTGTTCGATCTGCGGGAGCGGCGGGAGCTTGTCGACACCGTCGGGAAGGGTCGTCTCACTCTGGAGACGCGCGACTTCCGCTTCGATCTCGGCGCGGACCTGGTCGGCGGCAATGTTCTCGAACTCGGCCTGGTACTGCTTCCAGACACGTTTGGCGCCGACCTCATTGATGACGGCCCAAATCGACAGCAGGAAGAGGATGGCGGCCAGCGTAAAGAACGGGACGCTCATCGAGGTTTGTTCGACCGATTTGGTCCGGGGTTTCTGCTCGTTGCTCATTTGTGTCTCAACCTTCCCCTGAGAAAGGTGCGGGAATCATTTTCAGTTTCCAGCAATCGTTCCGATGCACCCTGACTAGATCTTGAACCAGGGCGTCACCCACAGGTACTTCAGATTGAAGAACCAGCGGAGCACCATCTTCACCGGCAGGAACAGCATCAGCGAATAGTGAATCGCGGTGACCCAGTAACGCGTGGCGCCCATCTGTGCGACGGTCTCACGGTACGTCGGTCCAAAAACCTTGTTCAGAAGCGGAATCTTCTTGCCGGCGTCGCTGGCCATAATCCAGCCGAGAACCGGCAGTCCCATCGTGAGTGCGCCCACGATGATTCCGCCCAGAATGTCCACGCCGCCGATCTTCATGTAGGGCGAAATCTTGGCGAAGATCCACCAGTCGACCAGGTCGACGTTGGTGAGCGCTTTGACAAGATGCGGATCCCAGTAGTCCCACGGAGCAAAGAAGTTCCAGCCCGGGCCGCGCATGAACACGCCTACTTCAATGAGCATGATCCACAGCACCAGGAAGCCGAACAGGAAGCTGTTGATCGCGAACTTGCGCTCCCGGTAGGTGTAGTAGCCGTTGCCTTTGGGATTGACGTCGATGTAGGGCAGCACCATCAGACCGGTGATGATGAACTGCGGAAGGATCACCCCCGCCATCCAGGGATCGAAGTAAACGAGCATCTCCTGCAGACCCAGGAAATACCACGGCGCCTTCGAGGGGTTGGGCGTGCGCGCGGGATTGGCCGGCTCTTCAAGCGGTGCGTCCACGATCAACGACCAGGCCAGCAGCAGCGCCGTCACGAGAATTCCGGCGAGGAACTCGATGCGCACCAGATAAGGCCAGACGTAGACCTTGTCCTTGGCCATCTCGAGGGCTTTGGCCGGGTTGGTTGTCTTGATGGTGTAGGCAGTCGGCTTGACCGCATCGGCGGGGCGAACCGTGCCGGGCGCGGGCGGCTCGCCCGTTCCAGCGGCGGCCTGCACCTGCTCCTTGCGCTCCTGGGCCGCGGCTTCTGCCACGCTGGGGGCCGATGCCTGCGCAGGGGCCTCCGCCTTCGGCGCTTCGGGCTCCTGGCCCTCGGCGGCTGCCTGATCCTTGTTTTCTTCGTCAGCCATGTCTTCTTCCCACTCGGGCGGGTTTCCCCTGTCCCCTTGGTGTCGGTCCTAGCTCTTGTCTCGTCGCGGCCCCGGTGGGCCTTCGGTCAAACCGGGGCTCAAAGAGGCCCGGAGATGCCGCCGTCCTTACGGATGCGCCAGAAGTGCAGAATCATCAGCATTGCCGCGGCAATGGGAATCACGATGCAGTGAAGCACGTAGAAACGCAGCAGCGTGGCGGGCGCCACGATCGTGCCCGCGAGCATGATCGAGCGCGCGTCGTAGCGGCTGCCGATTCCGAGCTGCGCCGCGAACGGGCCCTCGTGTCCGAGCAGCGGCGTGGCACGCGCCATGTTCGAGGCCACGGTGATCGCCCAGATGGCGAGCTGGTCCCACGGCAGCAGGTAACCGGTGAACGAGAGCAGCAGGGTGAACGTAATCAGCAGGATGCCGACCACCCAGTTGAACTCGCGCGGCGGCTTGTAGGAACCGGTCATGAACACACGGAACATGTGGAGCATGACCGTAATGACCATCGAGTGGGCCGCCCATCTGTGCATGTTTCTGACCACCGCACCGAAAGGCACGTCGTGCATCAAATACTTCAAATCGTAGTAGGCGTATTCGCCGGTGGGGCGGTAGTAGAACATGAGCACCACGCCGGTAACTAGCGTGACGAGGAAGAGCAGGAAGGTAATCCCGCCCATGCACCAGGTGAACTTGATGCGCACCGCATGGCGGCGCATCTTCGGTGGATGAAGGTGCAACCAGACGTTGCCCAGGATCATGAGCTGGCGGTTACGACCGGTGTCGGCGTAACCATGGCGGAAGGCGCTCTTCCAGACCTGGGACTCGCTGATGTTCTTGGCGATCTTCTGGCCCTGCGATTCCTCGCTGGGCTCTACCGGCTTCGGTTCGTCAGCCACTTGTTTCTAGCCTCTCGCTGTTTGTCGCCCGCCCGCGCTCGTCACGTGGGGTCGGGCGGCTGGTCTCAAATCATGCGCTCCCCAGTCCGGCGGGAGCGGCTCCGACGCAATCTTCTGTAAAGATCAGACAGGCAGGTACGAACCCGGCTTGCCCCACTCACCCTTTTCGGAGAGATACTTCTTCGACTTGTCGATCAGGATTTGCCCGTCTTCAGCCAGGCCGATCTTCCAGCGCTCGAGCGGACGCGGCGCGGGGCCCTCGAAGTTGATGCCTTCCTTGGTGAAACCCGAACCGTGGCACGGGCACTTGTATTTTTCTTCACTGGCCAGCCAGCGCGGCGTGCAGCCAAGGTGGGTGCAGATCGCGGAGATCGCGACGAGGCCGCCTTCCTCGGGGAGGTTGGCAATCCACACGCGCTGGGAGGGGATGTACTTCTCGCTGACCGTTCCCGGGGGATACTCGTTGGGGAAGCCCGCCTTGAAGGTCGGGTCCGGCTCAAACAGGACGCGCGGGAACATGAAGCGAAGGAAGCCGATGCCGCCGACGCTGAGCGAACCCAGAAACATCGCCCAGCCGGTCAGACTGAAGAAATCGCGGCGCGTCCAGATGTGGTCGTCCGAGAGACGATCGGGCGGAAGGCCCAGGATGCGTTCCTTCTTCTTCTTGGGCGGGGGACGCTTGACGGGGTTGGACTGCGCAGTTGCTGCCTCTGATGCCATGGAAGTTTCTCCGTATCCCTAATAAGCGGGGCGATGCCGTGGGTTGTAGCTGTCAGAACCCGGGGCCTCCGGCGTGTGTCTGGAGACCGGTCATCACCACTTGCGAACGACGTGAGGCCGCCGATAAATGATAAGGACGTGCAGGTGCGGCCCTCACGCCACCCTACGCGCGGCGCATTATAATAATTGGTCCCAACGTGTCAAACCGCAGTCCACCTTACTTTTTCAATCATTTCAGGTGGTTGCACC
>JAGRBM010000253.1 GCA_020434085.1 Chrysiogenia bacterium
AGCACGGAGGTATTGGTGGGGGTGGCGCTCTTGAATGAGCGGGCGTTCGTAGCAGCGCAGAGCAGACAAAGCACTGGCAGGGAAATCAGGGAAAGCGTTTTCAATTCAAACCATCCATTACCCGCCGACCGCTTGCATCATAGAAGCTCACGCCCGCCAAAAACAGGCGCTAGCTCGCACTTCCCTTGAACTTGTCGGCCTCGTCGGCAAACAGCACGTTGAAGGTGGTCAGCGATCCGTACATTCGGGTGATGTACTGCTGGAGGTCCACTTTCTCAGCGTCCGAGAGACCTTTGTGAGCGTTCACTTTCTGTTCGAGCACGCGCAGCTTGTCGCGGACCATCACGACCTTGTGGAAAAAGACGTCCATGTCGATTTCCTTGGCCTGCATATTGGGGTCGGCGGGCTTGAGGATGACTGTTCCACCTTCCCACTTTCGTCCCAGGCGGATGGGCTTGGTCTCGGTCACTTCGGCCATGGCATCTCGCAGCATCTGCTTGAACTGCTCGGGGGTCATATCGTCGAAATACATGGGAACTCTCCATTGCTGTGTGCGCCGGGCCTGCTCTTGGGTGGGGAGCGGGCGAGGGGAGTCTGCCTCTGAAGGCGCGTATGGGCCATGTATAGCCGATTGTGTGGGCGATGGGAGGGGTTGAGAAAACGACTGGACTAACCAGTCCAGTGATGATAGGCTCTCCTCGTTGCCGGGTGAAGCCCTGTCCGCAACGCTGGAGGAGCGACCCATGATCGGAATTCCCATCGGACTCTTTGCCGTCAATGCCACCGAGTGGGCCATGCACAAATACGTGCTCCATGACATCGGTCGCAACAAGCAGAGCTACTGGCATCAGCACTGGATCCACCACCGCGATACGCGTCGCAATGATTTTTACGATCCGATGTACGAAACCTTTCCGATCGGATTTCACCAGCAGGGAACGGAAACCTTTCCGCTGATCGCATCGTCAATCGTGATGGCGCCGCTGTTCCCGATTGCGCCCTTTTTCACGATGACCATGTGGTACGGGGCCTTCAATTACTGGCGCATTCACCGCAAGTCGCACCTCCACCCCGACTGGGCGCGCGAGAATCTTTCCTGGCACTACGACCACCACGTGGGCGCCAATCAGGACACCAACTGGTGCGTGACGCGCCCGTGGTTCGACTACGTCATGGGCACACGCAAACCCACCGGGCAAAGCACCATCGAAACCAACCGGCTGGGGATGAAGCTTCCCAAATCGGTCGAGGCCCTCGTCAATGCCGTGCTGGGCGAGCCCGCGAAACCGGCGCCGCAACGCAAGGCGAAAAAGCGCCCGGGCTACGAGGGCGCGGCGAAGAAGCGCGCGGCAACGGTTGCCGCAGCGCCGCGGGCCGCGGCCGCTGTTTGAGCTGACGGCAAGAAGCGAAACAACAGAAAAAGGCCCCGGCAGCGGGGCCTTTTTCTGTTGAGAATTCAGTGCCTTGGCCGGCGGTTGCGGCGCGAGCGGGCATGTCATACATATGAAGTAGCGGGGGCGCTTGAGTGGAGCTGGTGGAGTGAAAACCTTCGTCATCGATGACGACGAGGCCTCGCGCCTGTTGTTCGAGCGCGTAATCAAGGCGCGCGGCCATGACGTGTTGCTCTTCGGGAACGCCGAAGATGCGCTGGAGGCCTTTGTCGCCGACGGTCCGGCACTGCTGCTGCTCGACTGGATGCTGCCCGGGATGTCGGGGCTTGAGCTGTGCCGGAAGATCCGCGCCCATCCCAGAGGCCGCAATGCCTACATCGTGATCGTAACCGCTCGCAGCGAACCCGAAGACTTGCGAGAGGGCCTTGATGCCGGTGCCGACGATTACATCACCAAGCCGGTGAGTGCATCGTTTCTGGACCTGCGCATCAGTGTTGCCGAGCGGCAATTGCAGTATCTCATCGAACGCAACCGGATCGACGATGCGTTGCGCGAGAGCCAGGAACGCTACGCACTTGCCGCGCGGGGCTCGAACGATGCGCTCTGGGACTGGAATCTCGAAACCGACGACTTCTATGTCTCTGACCGGTGGCTTGAAACGCTCGGGATGGACAAGGGGGCACTGAGGCCCGTGCCGTCCGAGTGGCTCGACCGTATCCATGAAGACGATGTGGAGCGCGTGCGCGCAGAACTCGACGCGCACATCGCAGGCGATACGTCCTTCTTCGAGAGCGAATACCGCATCATGGGCGGCGACGGGCGTTATCGCTGGATCCTCTCGCGGGGGATGGTGATTCGCGATGCCTCCGGTCATGCCACGCGCATTGCGGGCTCCCATACCGACCTGACCCGCCGGGGCGTGCACGATGCGCTGACGGGCCTGCCCAACCGGGCGCTGTTTATCGAGCGCCTCAGCGTAGTGATCGACGCCAACCGCAAGCGCGGCGACGCGCCCTACGGCCTGCTCTTTATCGATCTCGACCGCTTCAAGATGGTCAACGACAGCTTCGGACACCACGTGGGCGATCAGCTCCTTGTTGCGGTGGCACAGGTACTCAAGGAATGCGTTCGACCGGGCGATCAGGTCGCGCGCTTTGGCGGCGACGAATTCGTGATCCTGCTCGAGAAACTCTACGATCCCACCGATGCCTGCAAGGTGGCCGACCGCATCGCGGCAAAGCTGGCCGAGCCGCTGCATCTGGACGGCAAGGAAATCTATGCCTCGACCAGCGTGGGGATCGTGCTCGGGGAAAGTCACTACAAGAATGCGCAGGAAATCATCCGCGACGCCGATACGGCGATGTACCGCGCCAAGGCGATCGGCGGCAATCGCTTCCGCGTGTTCGAGCCCTACATGCGCGAGGCGGCAGTGGCGCGGATGAATCTGGCCATGGACCTTCGAACGGCCGTGGCGAACGATGATTTCACCTCCCACTACCAGCCCATCATGCGGCTCGATACCGGGGAGCTCGCCTCCTTCGAGGCGCTCGCGCGCTGGCGTCACCCCGAGCGCGGCTACGTTGCGCCCGAGGAATTTATTCCGATGGCCGAGGAACTCGGTGTGATCGGGGAGCTGGGCAAAAAGATGATGCAGAGGGCGAGCATGCAGCTCGTCGAATGGATCGATCTCTACGGCGAGGCGCTGCCGCTGACCATGACGGTGAACCTTTCGGCCAAGCAACTGGCGGAGCCCGATCTGGTCGAGTGGATCGGGAGCATGCTCAAACAGACGCGTCTGGCTCCCACGCGCCTGGGGCTGGAAGTGACCGAGAGCATCATCATTGAGGACTTTACCTGGGCCTCGGAGATCCTGACACGGCTCAAGGAACTGGGTGTTCAAATCTGCATGGACGATTTCGGCACGGGGTATTCCTCGCTCAACTACCTGCGCCAGCTTCCCGTCGACAAACTCAAGATTGACCAGTCCTTCATCCGCCAGCTCGGCAAGGGGCGAGAGAGCACCGAGATCGTCCGCAGCATCGTGGACCTGGCGCGCAAGCTGAACATCGAGCTGATCGC
>JAGRBM010000254.1 GCA_020434085.1 Chrysiogenia bacterium
CCCATGCACGGGGTGCCGCTTGCGACCATCACGCAGACCTTGCCGCTGCGCTTGCAGTCGATGCACACGCTGTGGGCCGGGGTATTGGGCTTTCGATGATTGAGGAAGGCGTTGATCACCTCAACGAGCTGGTTCTTGTTGATCGGGCAGCCGCGCAGCTCGAAGTCCACCTTCACGTGGTCGGCGATGGCCGTCGAGGTTTCGAGGGTTGAGATGTATTGGGGGCTCGCATAGACCGCGGCGATGAAGTCTTCGACGTCGGCGAAGTTGCGCAGCGCCTGGATCCCGCCCGCGGTGGCGCAGGCGCCGATCGTGATCAACACGCCCGATTGCGCGCGCACCTGCTGGATGCGCTCGGCATCGTGGGCGGTAGTGATGGATCCCTCCACCAGCGAGACGTCGTAGGGGCCGGGCTGAAAATCGCGGGAGGCCTCGGGGAAATAGGCGATGTCGATGGCGCCCGCCACGGCGAGCAGGTCGTCCTCGCAATCGAGCAGCGAGAGCTGGCATCCATCGCACGAGGCGAACTTCCACACGGCGAGTCGGGGTTTGGCCATGGCTAGAGCTCCCGGATGCGCAGCCGCGGCGCCGCGCGCTCCCAGCCATAGACCGGGCCGTCTTTGCAGATGAACTCGGTGCCCCACTGGCAGTGACCGCACAGCCCGACGGCGCACTTCATGTTGCGCTCCATGGATAGATGCGTGTGCGCGGCCGGGATGCCGCCCTCTACCAGCTTTCCAGCCACGATCCGCATCATCACCTCGGGACCGCAGACAAAGGCGCTGGTATTTTCCGGATCGAAGGGCGCGCGCTCGATGAGCGGGGCGACCGTGCCGACGTGGCCCACCCAGTCGGGCTCGGCCATGTCGACGGTGATCTCCACATTGAACTCGTGCTCTCGCCCCCAGAGCCCCAGTTCGTCGAGAAAGAGCAGGTCCTCGGGCTTTCGCGTCCCGTAGATCACATTGACGCGGCCAAAGTCGCCGCGATGTCGCGCGATCTCATAGAGCACGGGCCGAAGCGGCACGATCCCCAGCCCGCCGCCGATCACCAGCACGTCGCGGCCTTTGGCCGAGCTCACCGGCCAGACGCTTCCGAAGGGGCCGCGAAGCCCCACGCTCTGGCCTTCCTCCAGCCGCGTCAACGCGGCCGAGACCATCCCGACGTTGCGAATGGTGTGGACGATCTTCGAAGTGTCGGCACAGTCGCCGCTGATGGAAATGGGAATCTCCCCCACGCCGAAGGCATAGAGCATGTTGAACTGGCCGGGCCGGCAAGCTGGAAGCGCGCCGCTCTGGGGCGCCAGCTCCAGCGTCAGCACATGGGGGCCCTCCTCGCGCACGGCGAGCACGCGCCAGGGCGCGGGCACCATGGCCTGCGGGGTGAGCAGGCTAGTTGGACTTGCCATAACCATAGAGATCCAGCAGCCGCATGCGCGTGGCCTGCAGCCGTTCCATCAGCACGGCCGAGAACTTGCCCATGATCAGATAGCCAAAGCGCGGATCGTCCTCGCACTTCTTTTTCAGACAGGTCGTGTCGAAATGCATCGCGTGAGTGGTCTCTGTCGCGCGCGTGTCGAAGTTCCAGCGGTGGGGTTCGAAGAGCCAGGAAACGCCGACGACCTCGCCCTCCCCCGCGGTCTGGATCACTGCGGCGCCGCCGGCGGGCGTGTGGATTTCGATGGAGATACGCCCCCTGCGAACCAGGTAGAAGCAATTGGCATCCTCGCCCTCGCGGGTCAGGTATTCGCCGGCCTCGAAGACCACGTTTTTTCCACAACCGGCGACCAGCTTCTGATACTCGGGGTCGAAGTCCCTGAAGAAAGGATGTTCGGCCACCAGATCCGCTATGCTTTTCATGACTCCTCCCCTGCGTCCATGGATATGGCGCGCACTTCCTCGGTCAGATCGATTCCCACCGGGCACCAGGTGATGCAGCGCCCGCAGCCCACGCAGCCTGAGCTTCCGAACTGCTCATGCCAGGTGGCGAGCTTGTGGGTCATCCACTGACGATAGCGCGAGCGAATGCTCGTGCGCACCGAGCCGCCGTGGATGTAGGTAAAGTCCCCGGTAAAGCACGAGTCCCACTTCCGCCAGCGCTCGGCATGATCGCCGGTGAGATCCGTGACATCTTCTACCGTGGAGCAGAAACACGTCGGGCACACCATCGTGCAGTTGGCGCACGAGAGGCAACGCTCTGCGACATCGTCCCAGCGTTTGTGCTCGTAGTTGCTCATCAAGAGCGCGGGCAGGCCCTCGGTGAGCATGGCGCGCTGCTGATTCGATGCCGGCGCGCGGGCGGCCTCGGCGGCGCGAAGCTGCGCATCGCCGGCGGCTTCGCCGCCGAGTTTTCCGAGAATTGCATGGCCGCGCTCGCTGCCGCTTTCGAGAGTGAAGTAGTGGTCCTCGCCTTCGAGCACCTCGGTGAGCGAGAGATCGAAGCCGCTTTCTGCTTTGGGACCGGTGTTCATCGAAACGCAGAAACACGTGGCCGCCGCCTGGGTGCAGTTGACCGCGACAATGAAGAGGCTCTCGCGGCGGGCGCGATAGAGATCGTCGGTGAAGTCGCCGCCCATGAACACGCGGTCCTGGATGGCGATGGCGTGCAGCTCGCAGGCGCGCACGCCGATGAGCGCGCGCTTTGGCGGTGCCTCGTGCGCGGCGTCGACTTCCATGCCGCCGCCGCTGGTGCGGCGCGCGCTCCAGAGCTTTTCCTCGGGGGGAAAGAGATACTTCTTCCAGGACTGGGGGCCGACGACGTAGCCGAAGCGGGCCTCGTCATCGCGCTTGTGCAGGCGGTAGCGCCCGCCCTCCTGCTCGTCGGTCCATCCGATGGGGAGCTCGCCCCCGCCCGAGATGCGGTCGTAGACGATCGCACTGTCGGCCACGGTGGGCGCCACGAGCTCATAGCCGTCCGCTGCGAGCACCTTGAGCAGGCGCTCGAAGCCCGCGAGGTCGATTACCGTTGGGCTGGCTGATTTCGCGGACACCGCTTCCCCCGAAAATGCCCCGCCGCCGGGGCCGTTGCTGCCTGAGCCCGCAAGTGTACCGGTGCGAGCGGGCTCCCGCTACCTTAACCAGAAAATTTTGACGGAGATTTGACGAATATCAGGTCAGGCACGCCGGTCAACGGGTAGACTCTGCAGTGCAATGGAGACCGCGCAGCTCATCAAGGCGCTCAGCAGGCCGGGCGCCTACCCCCACCACCCCGATGCGGTGGAGATCGTGCAGACCCACATCTCTGTCGTCGCGCTGGCCGGAGAGCTCGTTTACAAGGTGCGCAAGCCCGTGGACATGGGCTTTCTCGACTTCACGACGCTCGAAAAACGTTGCGCCGACTGCCACGCTGAGGTCGAACTGAACCGCCGGCTTGCACCATCTGTCTACCTGGGCGTCGTCCCCATTGCCGAAAGCGGCGACGGACTCTTGGTCGAAGGAAGCGACGAGCCGATCGAGTGGGCGGTAAAGATGCGCCGCCTTCCCGAGGATGCGACGCTCGAATCGCGCCTGGCGCACGATGAGATTTCGGCAGCGCAGATCGAGACCCTTGCCGAGCGCATCGCCGCCTTTCACCGAGGCGCCGAGCGCGGGCCCCACATCTCCGAAGTGGCCTGCTTCGAGACCATCTCGCGCAACCTGCTGGAGAATCTCCACCACCCTGGCGCGAAGGAGCCCGAAGGAACCGACGCGGAGATTCTCGCGCGGCTCACCACCCTGACAACGCAGGCGCTTGAAGCGGCGCGACCGCTCATCGAAGAACGCAGCCGCTGCGATGTTCCCTGCGACTGCCACGGCGACCTAAAGACCGACCACGTCTATCTCTTCCCGGACGCCGCGCCCCCGGACGATCTCGTCATCATCGACTGCATCGAGTTCAACGAGCGCTTCCGCTACATCGACCCGGTGGCCGACATGGCTTTCCTGGCAATGGATCTGACCTACCAGGGACGGCGCGATCTCTCGCGCGCGCTGATCGCGCGCTACTTTCGCTCCGGCGGCGACGAGCAGGGGCGCGCCCTGCTGCAGCTCTATCTCTCCTACCGTGCGGCGGTGCGCGCCAAGGTCCTCTCCATCCAGGCGGGCGAAGCCGAGACGGATGCGGCCGCACGCGAGGCGCTGCTCGAAAAGGCGCGCACCTATCGCCTGCTCTCCCTGGGGGAGATCGAGGCGCCCGGGAAGCGCGCGGGTCTTGTCCTCATCGGCGGGCTTCCCGGCACGGGAAAGAGTACGCTGGCCCATGCAGCGGCCGAGGCCTTCGGGTTCGAGCTCATCCGCTCCGACCTCGTGCGCAAGGAACTGGCGGGGCTGGCGCCAGAAACGCCGGGCACCGATGCCCTCTATTCCGCCGAAATGAGCGAGCGGACATACAAAGGATGCGCGCGCCGCGCCGGGAAGATCCTCGCGCGCGGCGGCCGGGTGATTGTCGACGCCAACTTTCGCGAAGAAGCGCGCCGCATCCCGTTCGTGCAGCTCGCACGCGAGTGCGCAGCGCGGATGCTCTTCGCGGAGTGCCGCACCCCCGAGCAGGCGATTCGCCGGCGCCTCGAAAAGCGCGGGCCCGACGCATCGGACGCCGACTGGGCCGTCTACCGGAAGCTTCGCGATGAGTGGGAGCCTCCGGCCGCACAAACCGCGCGGGTCGCCCATTCGATCGACACCGGCGACTCCCCCGAGGCGGCGCTGCGGGCACTGGCCGGGCTGCTTCGCGCCGAGGGGCTGCTGCCCGAGGAGCAAGGCCCCTAAAAAACGTAACCTGCGTGACAAATCGGCTAGACTCTAATTGCTGCAGAATCGTGCGAAGAAGGGGAGCGAGCGGCTTGAGCGACATCAAACGAATCGGAATTCTCACTGCCGGCGGCGACTGTCCGGGACTCAACGCGGTCATCCGCGCGGTCACCAAGTACGCCATCCTCAAGCACAACATAGAAGTCGTCGGGATCTACGAGGGTTTCGGCGGCCTGCTGCGCAAGAACTACCGCACGCTCAGCGCGCCGGAGGCCTCGGGAATTCTCGCCCGGGGTGGCACCATCCTGGGCGCGTCGAACCGCGATAATCCCTTCCGCGTCATGGTCGGCGAAGGCCAGTACGAAGACCAGTCCAAAACGGCACTGGAAACCATCGGAGAGGCCGGGCTCGACGCGCTCGTCTGCGTGGGCGGTGACGGGACCATGAACATTGCCCAGCGCTTTGCCGAGCTGGGCGTGCCCGTGGTCGGCGTGCCCAAGACCATCGACAACGATCTCGACGGCACCGACCAGACCTTTGGTTTCGATACCGCCGCCTCCATCGTGGCCGACGCCATCGTGGACCTGCACACCACCGCGGAGGCCCACCACCGCGTGATGATCGTGGAGACCATGGGCCGCTATGCGGGCTGGCTCGCCCTGGCGGGCGGCCTTGGCGGCGCGGCCAACGTGATCCTCATTCCCGAGATTCCTTACGACATCGGCGGTGTCATCGAACACCTGCGCACGCGCCGCCGCAGCGGAAAGAAGTGCTCCATCGTGGCCATCGCCGAGGGCGCCCGCGAGCAGGGCGGCGGCCTGGTGGTCAAGGAACAGGACCCCACCCGCACCGACCCGGTTCGCCTGGGCGGCGTGGGTCACCAGCTCGCCTGGCAGGTCCAGCAGGGCGGCGGCCCCGAGTGCCGCGTCGTGGTGCTGGGGCACCTCCAGCGCGCGGGGCGCCCCACCAGCTTCGACCGGATTCTCGCCACCCGCTTTGGCGTCCATGCGGTGGATCTGGTGCGCGGGGCCTCGTTTGGGCGCATGGTCTCCCTGCACGGGAACGCCATCGAGAGCGTCCCGATTTCCGAGGCAATAAAGCAGCAACGCCTCGTTCCCGCCGACCATCCAATGGTTGCGGCCGCCCGCGCGGTGGACGCGAGTTTCGGGGTCTAGTTCTGTGACTTGCCCCGATTGGCGGGGAGCTGCAGTGAGCCCCCTTCAGAGTGCCTAACGCGCTGTTTTCAGAAGTCTTTTTCCGGGGGTTGACCCTTGGTGACGGCTGAGTCAAAACTGGGCTGGGCGCTGGGGGAATGGGCATCCGGTTGGTTTCTGAAAAAGACCGGCTGCCCCCACTGACAGCTTCCCGGAAAACCTATATATAAGTGTCCGGTTCCACCCGGGCCCCAACTGCCCCGGGCAGGGGCAATATCCGACCTACGGTAGGTGCATTTCATGTCAACGGATGCGGTTCTCACCAGGTTCGCGAAGGCGACGCGCTCGACCGTCGGACTCAAGTCCATTGCGGCTTTGACCGGCGCCGGGCTCTTCGGCTTCCTCATCATTCACTTGCTTGGCAATCTGCAGATGTACATCGGCCAGGACCAGATGAACTCCTATGCCCATGCGCTCAAGCACAGCCCCATTCTCTGGCCGGCGCGCCTGGGATTGCTGGCCATTTTCGTGGTCCACATCGGCGCCACCGTGCGGCTCAAGGCCCGCAGCAATGCGGCCCGGCCCCAGGGTTATGTCTATGAGGACACGGTGCAGGCCTCCTGGGCATCGCGCCACATGATCTACACCGGTTTCGTGATTGCGGGCTTCGTGCTCTATCACCTGGCCCACTACACGGTGCATCTGACCAACCCGGAGTTCGCCGATCTGCGCGACGCCATGGGCCGCCACGATGCCTACAACATGTTCGTGCAGGGATTCTCGAATCCGCTCGTTTCGGGCATCTACATCCTGAGCATGATCGTGCTGGGGCTGCACCTGAGCCACGGCATCCAGAGCCTGTTCCAGACCCTGGGCGTCAACAACTCGCAGTGGCGCCCGGTGATCCAGAAGATCGGTCTGGGACTGACGCTGCTGATCATTCTTGGAAACATTTCAATGCCGATTGCCGTCATGGCCGGCATCATCAAGGCAGCGGGGTGAGGCTTCCATGAAACTCGACTCAAAGATTCCTTCGGGTCCCATTGAAGGCAAGTGGGACAAACACAAGTTCGACATGAAGCTGGTGAACCCGGCGAACCGTCGCAAGTTCAATGTGATCGTGGTCGGCACGGGCCTGGCCGGCGGCGCGGCAGCGGCCACCCTGGGCGAACTCGGCTACAATGTCGATGCGTTCTGCTATCAGGACAGCGCACGGCGCGCCCACTCCATCGCGGCGCAGGGCGGCATCAACGCGGCCAAGAACTACCAGAACGACGGCGACAGCGTCTACCGCCTGTTCTACGACACGGTCAAGGGCGGCGACTTCCGCGCCCGTGAGGCGAACGTCTACCGCCTGGCGCAGCTCTCGGTGAACATCATCGACCAGTGCGTGGCACAGGGCGTTCCCTTTGCCCGCGAGTACAGCGGCTACCTGACCAACCGCAGCTTCGGCGGCGCGCAGGTCTCGCGCACGTTCTACGCCCGCGGTCAGACCGGCCAGCAGCTCCTGCTGGGCGCCTACAGCGCGCTCTCGCGCCAGGTGGCGGCCGGCACGGTGAAGATGCACCCGCGCACCGAGATGCTCGACGTGGTGGTCATCAACGGCAAGGCCCGCGGCATCATCACCCGCGACATGGTCACCGGAAAGATCGAGCGCCACCTGGGCGACGCGGTCATCATGGCCACCGGCGGCTACAGCAACGTCTTCTACCTCTCGACCAATGCCAAGGGCTGCAACGTCACGGCGACCTGGCGCGCCCACAAGCGCGGCGCTCTCTTCGCCAATCCCTGCTACACGCAGATTCACCCGACGTGCATCCCCGTGAGCGGCGACTACCAGTCCAAGCTGACCCTGATGTCGGAGTCGCTGCGCAACGACGGGCGCGTGTGGGTTCCCCGCACCCCCGGCGACAAGCGCAAGGCCAAGGACATTCCCGAGAGCGAGCGCGAGTACTACCTCGAAGAGAAGTATCCCTCCTTCGGCAACCTGGTGCCCCGCGACGTGGCCTCGCGCAATGCGCTCTATGTGTGCCGCGAGGGCAAGGGCGTCAACGCCAGCGGCCTTGCGGTCTACCTGGACTTCAAGGACGCCATCAATCGCCTGGGCAAGGAAACCATCGAGGCCCGCTACGGCAACCTCTTCCAGATGTATGACAAGATCACCGGCGAAGACCCCTATGAAATGCCGATGAAGATCTTCCCCGCCGTTCACTACACGATGGGCGGGCTGTGGGTGGACTACAACCTGCAGAGCACCATCCCGGGCCTGCACGTCGCAGGTGAAGCGAACTTCTCCGATCACGGCTCGAATCGCCTGGGTGCCAGTGCGCTCATGCAGGGTCTGGCCGATGGATACTTCGTCGCTCCCTCCGCAGTGGCCAACTACCTGGCCAGCACGCAACTCGAAGACGTCAGCACTGATCACGATGCCTTCAAAGAGGCTGAAGCGGCCGTCACCGAGAGGAACGAGAAGCTACTCAAGGTCAACGGCAAGCGCACTGTGGATTCCTTCCACCGCGAGCTGGGCCTGCTGGTCTGGGACAAGTGCGGCATGTCGCGCAACGAGAAGGGCCTCAAGGAAGCCATCGAGAAGATTCCCCAGATCCG
>JAGRBM010000255.1 GCA_020434085.1 Chrysiogenia bacterium
CCGTTGGGCGAGCTTCCCTGCAGACGGAAACCGGCATCCTGCATGAAGGAGATGCCCTCGGGAAAGCCCGAGATGTTATCGGTGAAGTTGTTGTTCGATGAATTGTTCAGGTAGTAGACCACCGCGAACCACTGGTTATTATCGCGAATGATGACCTTTTGGGTAATCGTGATCTCGCGCGAGTTGTCACCCGGAGCCGCCCTCATCTCGGTGACCACCACGCTCTCGTAGGTGCTCTCGGTGCCCGGCGTCATCTGGGGCCCGTAGGTCGTCTGGGAGTCCTGCGTGTAGTTCCCGTCGGCACCGGTCTGGTTGCCACCCAGGTTGCAGCTTCCGTCGTCGTTCCAGCCGCTGCCCCACTGCTGCTCAGCGGCGCCGGCGGGATCCCATCGCACGGCGGTTTTCGTGCCGGCGCAATCATCGAAGTCCGCGCCGTAGCCGCTGTCGTTGCTGCCGCCGAAGTGATCGCTGGTACCGGCAAACTGGCTGTCGCCGTTGGTGTAGGGATAAATGAGCGTGCTGATCTCGCCGCCGCTGTTGGGATTGACCCGAAGAAAGATCGAATTGCTGGCCTGCCCCGTCATGGGGTCAACGCCGTAAATATTTTGTGAATAGGCTGGAGTTGTGCTCAGAAACAGCGCCGCAAAGAGAACGAGCGCTGCGAGAGATACAGCAGTAGAACGAACAGGGGACATTGTTGCCTGACTTTTCATATGCACATCGAACTGTCCAAGCGAGGGACGAAACCCACCACAATCACTCGCCTGCGATCAAACCCGCCGCGCCTGCCACCCACTCCCTGCAAGCACCGCGAGGTCAACTGTCCCCGTCAACCAGTTCATACTATAGCCGTTCTTGTGAAAATCTGGAACGAAATCGGCAAAAACCGTTGGAATTCTAAGTAGTTATCCAAATCACACTTTGCCGGGGCAGCGGGGAGCAGGCCCCGTTGCAGGCGCTGGCAATATTCAATAAAGCCACTGAAATTACAGGGGATTTTCGCAGATCAGGCGGACTCGGGATCGCCAGTGCCGGCCTGCCCCTCGGCAAGTTCGGCGGCCAGCTCGCCCGACTCCTCGACGTGCTCGATCTCCCGGCCGGGCGGGTCGCCGGTGGTTCGCTCGTACTGGGCGACCCCGCGGGCGCTCGCAGCGTTCATCAGGGCCTGGGCGCTCACCGGGGCGGTCAGGAAGACAAAGGCCACCAGCAGCACGTCGGCGAGCCAGAAGGTCTGACCGCTCTGAATGTTTTCCAGGAAGGAGGCGATCCCCAGGAAGAACAGCCCCAAGGTCGCGGCCTTCGTCGGAGAGTGGGTGCGCGTGAAGAAATCCGGCAAGCGAACAAGGCCTACCGCGCTCGAGAAGAAGAAGAGCGCACCGATCAGCGCGCTGATGGCGCTGACAAGGCTCATCAAGCCCTCGGGCCGGGTGATCTCATGTTCAATCATCGAGCTCGCCCTCCCCCAGGAAGTAGCCGAGGAACACCGGCCCGATGAACGAGAAGTGCGCCA
>JAGRBM010000256.1 GCA_020434085.1 Chrysiogenia bacterium
CGGCCCAAGTCTGGCGCGTTGTTCGTCGGTAAGTCGCGGACGGAAGTTCAGACGAAAACTCAGGTCCAGAACAAGCGAGCTCGCAACCATTTCTGAATAGCCCTCGGGCACAGCCGCGCTCTCCCTGAGCCTACCATCGCAGTTCTCGGGTCGCTCGAACCACTCAATCAGCGGTGATTGCGGGGAAGAAAGCCACGCCTTTTGAATCGCCGGCACCAGACCCTCCATGAGTAGCACGCGCATGCGTTCCCGATTTGCGTTGTTGGCGTCCGTAATGTCTTCGAGTCTGAGGTAGAACAATTTTACGTCCCGAAACTGTGCCAGCACTTCTTCGGGCAATGTCTGTTCCAGCACATCCACCGCTTCAGTCCTGCTGGCAGGCTGGTAATTCCTGAGATTCTCAAAACTGGTGGCGCTGTCCCACACCGGCGCTGCCGTTATCGGCAACTCCCGGCACCCGCCCAGTGCAACCACGACGTAAAAAAGCAACGCCTTCTTCATGGACTCACCTTGCGCCCGCCGGAGCGGGCATCGATCGGGATTGATAAATATAGATGATGGGGCGGGAGGCTGTAAGGGGGGCACGCAGCCACGTTCACTGCGGCGTGGGGCGGCAGATGAACTCACCTGCCTGTTTTGTCACTCGTAGCGGGTATCGCAATTTCTCATGCTCATACATCGTCAACAGGACAAGATCGAAGTGCACCTCTCGATGAATTCCATGTCTCGCGAAAACTGCACAAACCGATGGCTGGAGCTCAGATACGACTTCCAAATCTTCAATGGTAATCGAGAATGTTGGCACCTGCTTATCTTGTGACCACGGGAACGCCATCCCCGCACGATCCCCAACAGCACCCCTGACTCTATTGTTCGCCTCCATCCAGGCAGCGTCCCAGTCTTCTCCTGGTTCGCACTTGGAAAGCCCGCTCTTCCGCAAATGCTCCCGCAGCTTCCGGTTATAGTTTGCAGCAAACTCCGCAGCGTTTGCTTTCAAACGCCAATGTTCGTCTGATTCGATAACGTCGTGAGTTTCGTCGATCACATGAGTCGTAGCCGCATCACCAAAGCAGTATCCAACTTCGATAAAATCCGTCCCTGGCCAACTCGTTGAGTACCCCGTAACCGCAAGAAAATGGATGTGACCCGAGCGGAGGTCTGCCTCCAACTGTTCTTCCGGATCTAGGTTTTCAAATCTTCGGAGAGCATCCACTGCATCGTTTTGACGCTGATTTTCGCGATTGAACATGTCGCTCTCAAGCTGACCCATGCACATTTCTAACCGTTTGTCTGCACGTTCATGCCATATCACGCAAAACGCCCCATTGATTGCGTCCACCATCGGGACGCCCAGCGTCCCGCTACGCACGGCATATAGCCCATGTTCAAGCAGCTCAGCATTCAGAACGTCGGGCCAGTAATAGCAACCGCTATACCACTGCCCACCAAGGTGACCGGCGTTGCCACCATATACAGCGAGCGCCAACTTCCCTTCATCCGCCAAAAAGTTCTTGGCGGAATTCTCGCCGTAAAGTAATTCGTGACCGATCAGCCACTCATCGACTTCCAGCCAGTGCCTGACTCGATCTCGGAGTTCGGGTCGCGCGCGCGAAGCGATGGCATTCTTGTCCTCAGCTAAAATATCCCGGCGCAACAGTGTCATTTTGGATGCGACGTGCTGGTATTGCTGCGTTGCCGACTCGTATCGCCTTAGCTCCCCCGGTGCACTCATCGAATGGGGCGATGGGTCTGGCAGTCTTGAAAGCAGCGGGGACAGCGGTTCACTCGCCTTGGTCGCGCAGGCCTGCAATATGAGCAAGCTCAATGCAACCAGCGCCCCCCTCACTTCTCCCCCACCCCCAGGAGCTGGGTGAGCAGCATGCCGCCGCGGATGAGGTCCTGTTCGGTCGAATGCGCGCCGAGGCCCAGTTCGAGGGCGGCGGCGCGGACGGCGGCGATGCGAAGGCGCACCCATTCATCGGTGAGCTTGGTGCCGCGAATCTCCGAGAGCACGGGGCCGATCCACTCGCACTCGCGGCGCATGCGCTCGCGCTCGAGCGGTCGCAGGGGCGAGCCCGGGCGCACGGCCTCGGTCTCGAGCACGCGCACCAGGTCGCCCGCGATAGCGTAGCCGCCCAGGATCGTGGCGATGGTGTGCTGGAGCTTGTCGGTGGCGCTGGCCTTCTTGCTTTCGAGGCCGGTGCGCATGGCGTCGGTCCACACGTAGATGACGAGATCGTAGAGCGCGGCGAGCACCTCGCCCTTGTTGGCGAAGAACTGGTAGAAGGTCCGCGGCGAGACGCCGGCGGAATCGAGGATGTCCTGGATGACGACGGCCTCGAAACCCTTCGTGGCAAAGCTCTTGGCCGCGCCGCGCAGGATGTTCACGTAGCTGCCCTCGAATCCAAGGCCCTCCGAGAGGCGCAGCAGCAAATCGAGCGGCGCGCCCTCGGGGTCGTCATCCTTCAGGGGCTTCACGCCGGTCTGCACGGCCCTGGCAAGGCGCAGCACCTGGGGTCCGAGATGGATCACCTCGCGGAAGACCACCGCGCCGCGCACCTTGAGTTCCTCGAGGAGCTGCCGGCCCTCTTCCTGACGGCTCGGCGGCGCCTTGCCGCGCTTGGTCTCGACGCTCTCGCCGCCGCGCTGCTTGCCCCGGCCGGGAACGCGCGCGGCGACGCCGCGCAGTCCTTTTTTCGCTGTCTCTTTCACTCCCCCCAAATAGAGCCCGGAAAAAGCGCTTTTACAAGACGGCGGCCGGGCGGAGCAGGACGTAAAATCGTGGTTTACCCGAAACTTGCGCGCACGGTGCCCTACCAGACAAGTACCTGTAAGAGCACGGTAAGCGCCGTTTATCGGCACTTTGTGCTTGACGGTACGCGTCAGAATAGTAAAAAATGATTTTACTACGCCGGATCCTCGGAGGGACCGGCAGTGGACCCAAGGAGCGAACCCCCAATGAATTCAGGAATTGAACTCCCCCGGCCCAAAGCCGGCCGCCAGGCCACCCGCCTTCCCGGCGGCGCCGCCATCGATGTGCGCAAGATGGACTTCAGCGAGATCGAGGGCAGCCCCCTCTATGCCTACGCGAAGGACCCGCTCGTCTCGCACTTCTTCCACATGCTCTCGCTGCTCTTTCCCGAGGGCGAGCTCTTCTTCATGGACTCGGTGCGCAACTACAAAAAAGAAATCACCGACCCGGTACTCAAGGCCCAGATCAAGGCCTTCATGAGCCAGGAGGCCCTGCACACCAAAGCGCACGTTGCCTACAACAAGCGCCTCGAAGCCGCGGGCATTAACCTGGAGCGCGTGGACAAGGTGCTCCACTGGGCCTTCGCCGCGCTCAAGAAACTGCCCCGCAAGGACCAGCTCGCCATCACGCTGGTGTGCGAACACTTCACCTCGACCATCGCCAACGAGCTGCTCAGGAACGAAGAGATCCAGTCGCTCATCGACGACTCCCACAAGAACATGTGGCTCTGGCACGCGGTCGAGGAGACCGAGCACAAGGCGGTGGCCTTCGACGTGTTCCGCGCCGTGGGCGGCAGCGAAGCGCGCCGCCTTTGGGGCGTCCCGCTCACCGTCGTCGGAATCGGGCCG
>JAGRBM010000257.1 GCA_020434085.1 Chrysiogenia bacterium
CGTCGTTCATGCGCAGGTCGGGCTTGGGATAGACCAGCACCACGCGGCCGAGCGTCCCGTCCTTTTCCCTGAGCTTGAGAAGCTGCTTTTCGGGAACGCGCTCGCAGTCTTCAGCCGAAGTGTCCTGCGCACTGCCATTCACCGCAAACTGGTCCTCGCAGATGGGTTTGAGGTTGAGGGTTTCGCGAATCTCTTCGATCTTCTCGCGCTGGCTCTGGCTCATCCAGCCGATGGGCTGGGTGTCGATGCGCTTCTTGATGCGCTCGATGACCTTGAGTTTGTCTTCCTGCTCTTCGGGCACCAGCGAGCCCAGCCACCACACGCGGTCGATGGTGCTGGTATCGCTCTCACGTTTTTTCTCGTAGGCGGCCGCCACATCGGCGCTCTGCTCCGCCGAATCGGTGAGCACCACCTGGGGCGCGCTGCCGCCCGAGCCGAAGGCGATCGTGCGAGCCTGAATGGCCCCGTTGATCTCCGGCGCGGTCCACATCTGGGCGCGCAGCTTGCCAAAATCGTATTCAAAGGGATCGGCCAGCAACCGCGCGGTGAACAGCACCGCCACCACCGTGAGCGCGACCGCCGTCCAGATGATCGGCTTGGGGTGGCGCTCGCAGAGCTCGGCTATTTGGCGGCTGCCCAGGTAGCCGTCGCTGACCTGCTCGTTGGTGAACTTGGTAACGAAGGGGCGGATGCGCTCGGAAAAGGCCAGCAGTGCCGGCACCAGCGCAAAGCAGCACGCCCAGCAGATGAGCATGCCGATGCCGCCCATGAAACCGAACTGGGAGAAGCCCTTGAACGCGGCGATGAGCAGCACGCCGTAGGCCACCGAAGTCGCCATGGCCGCCGTGAGCGTCGCACCGGCGGTATTTTCCGTGGCAACGAGGAGCGACTCGCGCGGGTCCTTCCCGCTGCGCCGTTCTTCGAGATATCTCGCCATGAAGATCAGCGAGAAGTTGATCCCGTTGCCGATGATGATGGAGCCCAGGAAGGCCGTCTGCTGGTTGAGATACCCGATGTGAAAATACGTGATGGCAAAGGTCCAACTGATCGCCACCAGCACGGAGATTCCCATGAACACCACGGGACGGAAACGGCGGAAATACAGAAAGATCACCAGGCATACCAGGAATATCGTGAGCCCTGCGGTCTGCACCGCCTCTTCGATGATCAGCCGGTACTGGAAGCGCCGCGAGTACAGACCGCCCCACTGGTAGAGTTCCATCTGCCCGGGCTCGAGGGAATCGAAGATTTCCTGCACCCTTGATTCAAAGCGGTCGGTGAACGAGAGCGAACCGCCGCTGACGGCCACCTCCACGCTGATCCCCAGGAAGGTCCCTGCCCGGTTGGTGATGTAGTCGTCGCGGTTTCGCGGCTGACTCATGTCGATGGTGGCGTTGTAGCTCTCGAAGATCTCGTCGACGGGGGCGGGTTTCTCGCTGAAATGGAAGCACCAGGGGCTCTCCTCGCAGCGCTCCCACGCCATGATTTCCTCGTTGCGCTCGCCCATCTCCACCATGACCCCCAGCGGGACCATGACCTCGAACTGGACGTTGTGGGCCGAGCCCTTGTAGCGCCGGCGGTATTTTTCCTCGATGTCCTCGGTCGTGAATTCGGGCTTGTCGTCGATCGAGACACAGAACGGACTCTTGTTGCACTTCTCCCAGGTGATGCGGCGCTTCAGGCGCTTGTCCACCTCTTTGAGGTCCGCAAGGTCGACGTAGAGGAACTTGTGCTCGTCAAAGAAGCGATCGTCGGCAGTGCGGCGATATTTGATCTCGCGAATGGAGAGTTCGTCCTTGTGCTTTTCCAGCTCGGCAACAAAGCGCTCGACAAAGGCCTTGTTCTTCTCGAAATCCTCGCCGCCGACGACGAGCTGCATCTCCGTCGCGCCGCCGTAGCGCTGTTTGAGCGTCTCGAAGTCCTGCTTGCTGCGATCGGAATCGGGAAGGAGCGTGGCAAAGTCGGTGCGCACGTCCTGGAAGAGAAGATAGGTGTAGTAACTGCTGAGCGCCGTGAGGGCGAAGACCACGGCAATGACGATGGCGTAGTGATCGTGGGACCAGCCCACCCATCGGACGAGCAATTCTCGCAGGCGCAGCCGCCAGGATGAATTGTCCTCGTTGGAGCGGGTCATGGCTGCCTCGAAGCGCGGGGTTCAGTGCGGGCGGGCCGCAACCCGGGTCTCCGAACTAGATGAGGCCGCGGCGCTGGCGAACCTGACGGAGCACGCGGTTGTATTCGATCTGCCACTCGGGCGTGCCTTCCTTGAGGTTGCGCATCTTGGTACGCACTTCCTTGTCCAGGTCGGCTTCGTTCACCATGTTGTCGCGGAAGATGTTGACGATCTTGCGCCGCAGGATGTTGTCGGCGACGTAGACCTCTTCAACGTGATCGGAAATCATGAAACTCTCGATGATCTGACCGGCCATCCAGAACAGGCCATCGTCACCGGTGGGGAACTTCTTTTCTTCGGCCAGCTCGCGCTTGGTCTTGGCGAACTCGCTGTAGCCCAGGCCGCGCGCCTCCATCAGCTCACGGGTCTCTTCGAGAAGCTCCGATTCCTGGCGCAGATACTCCCCCACGATGGCGCGGATGTCGAGCTCCACGTCGTCAACGGCGGTGCGTTCGACATCGATGTCACCGTCGGAGATCAGGCTGGAGACGATCTTGCTGGCGATAACGGGAATTCGGGATCGATAGAGTCGCATGGTTTTCTCGGTTCGTGCGGCAGCCTCTTTGGCCCGCTCGGGTGCGCCTGGCGCGGAGATCCCTTTCGGGCGAAAGGTAGCGCACTCTAGGCCGAGGCCGCCGGGTTGTCAAAATCCCCGGGCATTTCACGCACTTACCACCGACCCGGGGTTGCCAAGCCCCTCGCTTTCATGGGAAAATGAACGCCTAACATGAATGTCACCGGTCCGCAGGAGGGGATGGGCCGGATTATCCCACGCAAGCCAGAGAGGAGCAGCAAGAGCGCTGCCATGCCTTTGCCTTCCCAGAACATGCCCACGGCCTATTGTCCCGCCTGCGACGCCGACGTGGAGGTCTTCATCATCCTCGACAAGGGCTCGGAGGTGATGAATTGCGCGCGCTGCTCCCGCAAGCTCATCCCCGGCATGACCCGGGAGGATTACCAGAGCCTGCCCGCCCAGAAACGGGCGGCTGCCGACGCAGCAGCCGCCGCGGCCGCGGCCGAAGAACACGACAAGGAAGACGAATTCCTGGCCGAGCTGGCCTCGGTCATGGACACCCCTGCCCAGGCCGAAGCAGTCGAGGAGCTCCAGCCCGTCGAGGCGGAGGTCTACTACGACGGCGCGCTGGGCACCGTGCTGGTGGCCGACGATGAGAAGCTCGTGCGCAGCGTCATCGGCGAGATCTTTCTCGACCAGGGCGTCGCCAGCGAGATCGTCTACTGCGGCAACGGCGGCGAGGTGGTCAAGGAATTTACCAAGCTCGCAGGCCAACCCGTGGGCCTGCTCGTGCTCGATCTTGAAATGCCGATTCTCAACGGCCTGCAGACGGCCATGGCTGTGCGCAAGCTCGAACAGGCCAGGTCGCTGAGCCCCGTGCCCATTCTCTTTTTCTCCGGGCGCAAGCGTGAAAAGCGCCTCGACGAGGCCATGCGCAAGCTCGGCCCCTCGATGTACATGTTCAAGGGCGGCGACCACACCGACACCGATCCCCGGCACGTTCTTGCCGGCCGCGTGCGCAAGGTGGTCAAGCTGCTCATGCGCGAGATGCAACGGTGAGCGTTCCCGAGATCCACAAGCTGCGCCACCGCACGGTGGAGGTCTGGGCCCACGGGATCCTCTACAAGGGCGTTCTGGACGGGGTCGACGAGGAGAGCGTCTACCTCAAGGGCATCACCTGCTACCACACCATCCCGCTTGATCGCGTGACGGTCATCCGGCTTCCCGGCGAAGGGCGGTTCCAGCTTCGTCACCGCGCAAGCGGGCTGAGCGCCGAATTCTTTGCCTTTCAGCCTGGCGAGGAAGACGAAGTCGAATCCGAGTGGGATGCCTCCGACGCCCATGAGCCGCCGACCGCCCCGGCCGGGAATCCCGACCCCGAATCGGGGGATTGATCCACTTATACGCCGCGAGTAGCCTTGGAGGGTTGGAACTTCGGGGTACGGCCGGGCCTTTAAGAGCGTCGGGCCGTTTGGATGAGGGTATGGTTTCCGAGCAAGAGTCGATCTTTGGGCTGACCGCCGTGTGCTGCGCGACCGGGATTTACCTGGCCATCGCGCTGGTCCGGGCCGAGGCCCGGCGCCTTCGCGAGCCCACGGAGGCCGAAAAGCCCTACGCCAGCAATGAGCGCTTTCTGCGACGGCTGGTGGGTTCGCTGATCATCGGCGCCCTGATGGTGATGATTCTCTTTGGCGTCTACGCCATCGATTTTTCGGGCCGGCCCGTACTGGCGATTCTTTACTGGGGAAGTTTCTGCGCGCTGGTTCTGCTCATGATGTTCATCGGCCTGGTCGACCTGCTCGACACGCGACGCATCGCGCATCTTGAGCACAGCCGGGCCCTCCAGCGCCTCATCGAGGAGGCCCGCAAGGCCGAGGCACGCAGGGCGGGCGATCAGGCCCAACGACAATAAAGCGCATTGGGCTCCGCGGGGAGGAGCTGGGGGAGTTCATGGAAGTATTGCTGTCCATTGATCAGGGCACGACCGGCACGACCGTGCTCGCACTGACCGAGGACCTTCGGGTTCTGGGTCGCACCAACATCGAGTTCAAACAGATCTATCCGCGTCCGGGCTGGGTCGAACACGATCCCATGGAAATCTGGGATTCGGTCGTCAAGGCAAGCCGCACGGTGATCAACCAGCTTCCCTCGGGTGCCCGCGTCGATGGCATCGGCATCACCAACCAGCGCGAGACCGTGGTCCTGTGGGACCGCAAGACGCTTGAACCCGTCTGCAATGCCATCGTCTGGCAGGACCGGCGCACCGCGCCCGATTGCGAGCGCCTGCGCGCGGCCGGGCACGAAAAAGACATCCGCCGCATCTCGGGCCTGCTGCTCGATCCCTATTTCTCGGGAACCAAGGTGGCCTGGCTGCTCAAGAACGACTCGACGCTTGCCAAGCGCGCCCGCGAGGGGCACATCGCCTTCGGAACGATCGACTCGTGGCTCATCGCCAAACTCACCAATGGCGAATCCCATGTGACCGACTACACCAATGCGTCCAGGACGCTGTTCTTCAACATCCGCAAGCTGGCCTGGGACACCGATCTGCTCAAGCTCTTCAAGATCCCGGCCACCATCCTGCCCGAGGCACGCCCCAACGTGAGCGACTTCGGCTGGACAAAGGGCGCGGGCTTCGTCAAGGACGGCACGCCCATTACCGGCGTCGCGGGCGACCAGCAGTCGGCCCTCTTCGGGCAGGCCTGCTTTGAGGTCGGCGCGGCCAAGAGCACCTACGGCACCGGCGCCTTCGTGCTGATGAACACGGGCGACAAGCCCATTCGCAGCAAGTCCCGCATGCTCACCACCGTGGCGTGGAATCTCGACGGCAAGAAGACGACCTACGCCCTCGAAGGCTCGGCCTTCATCGCCGGCGGCGCGGTGCAGTGGATTCGCGACGGCCTGGGCCTGATCAATGCCGCGCGCGAGATCGAGGCGCTCGCCAACGAAGTGCCCGACTCGGGTGAGGTGGTCTTTGTCCCCGCCCTCTCGGGCCTTGGCGCCCCTCACTGGAATCCCGACGCCCGCGGCCTGATCTGCGGAATCACCGGCGGCACCACCCGCGCGCACATCGCGCGCGCCACCCTCGAGGGCATCGCCTTCCAGGTGGCCGACCTGCTCACCGCCATGGAGGCCGACTCCAAGATCAAGCTCAAGGAGATCAAGGTCGATGGCGGCGCATGCGCGAACAACCTGCTCATGCAGTTCCAGTCCGACATCGTCGGTCGCAAGGTCGTGCGCCCCGAAATGATCGAGACCACGGCGCTGGGCGCCGCCTTCCTGGCGGGCATCGGCATCGGCATGTGGAAGGACACCAGCGCGGTCAAGAAGCTCTGGAAGCAGGACAAGGTGTTTACGCCCAAGTTCTCCGCCAGAGAGCGCAACACGCGCCTGGAACGCTGGCACAACGCGGCCAGGCGCGCCTAGGACGCGGGACACCGGCGCTTTTCGGCAAGCGATCGAGCGTCTACAAAACCTCTCGTAACTTCCCATCGCGCACGTGCACCTGCACGTGCGCGTGTACGAGGACTCTCCGTGACACTACGCGAACAACTCGAAGCCGACGGCGCAACCATCATCGAGCGCGCGGGCGTGCCCGTCGCAATCGACTTTGGCGAGAGCGCGGCCGAGGTGCGCGCCGCCCGCGAGGGCGCCGCGCTCTTCGATCTCTCCCATCGCCGCCTGCTGGAGGTAAGCGACGAGGATCGCGAGCGCTTCCTCTCGGGCATGGTCACCCAGGAAATCAAGAACCTCGCCCCCGGGCAGGGCGTCTACACGCTCATCTGCAATGTGATGGGCAAGGTGCTCGCCGACTGCCGCGTGTGGGTTGAAGCCGAACACTACCTCGTCGAGTCCGATCCCGAGGTGGCGCCAAAGGTCTTCGAGACCCTCGATCACTACATCATCGCCGACTACGTCGAGCTCGAAGACTGCTCGGAGCGCTACAGCATCCTGCACCTGACCGGAGCCAAAGCGGCCGAGGTAACCGGCTCGCTGGGCATCGCGCTTCCGGTCAAGCAGAGCACACTCGAAGAAGTGGATATTGACGGCCAGCGCGTGCGCGTTGCCCAGGTCGAGCGGCTCGGCCAGAGCGGCATCGACCTGTGGTGCTCTCGCGAGGGTGCATTCAAAGTCTGGGGCGCGCTCAAGGACGCGGGCGCCCATCCCGCCGGCGAGAGCGCGTGGAACCTGCTGCTTCTCGAAAACGGCCTGCCCCGCTACGGCACCGACTTCACCGACGCCAACCTCCCCCAGGAGGCCGGGCTCTTCAAGGCCTTCTCCACGACCAAGGGCTGCTACATCGGGCAGGAAGTCATCTGCAAGATCCAGAGCTACGCCCACGTGAGCAAGCACCTGGTGGGGCTCGAAATTGAAGGCGACATCCCGCCCGCGGGCGCCAGCCTCCAGGTCGGCGGCAAGGAGGCCGGCACGCTCACCCAGGCGGCGGCCTCCCCCACGCTGGGAACCGCCATCGGGCTGGGCTATGTGAGGCACGCCCTCTTTGAGGGCGAGAATCCCCCCGCCGAAGTGGAAATCACCTGGGAGGGCGGCGCCGCCAAGGCCAGGACGCACGTGGGGGCCTTTGTGGAGGGGTAGAGGATATTTGCCCCTCAGAGGCAACTTCGCCCCACCTGCCACCGCGACAATTCGACAGCCTAACCATCATCTGACCGTGCACGAGCACGTGCACGTGCTCGTGCACGGTGAGAAACTTGGAGCTTCGCGACCCCAGTTGACACACATGGCCGTTTTGGCCTGCGGCGCAATCTCTTGATCCTCCTTATTTGATTCCCGCCCCCGCCTGACCTACATAGGGGCCGCATCAGGATTCGGAGCGGTCACTTGAGGGCGGCCTCCCCGAGAACCCCTCCGAGAGGCTGCCGCTTCGTGCTCCACTACTTCCGAGACTTCAAACGCCTGAGCTTCAAGCAGATTGTCATTGTCTGGGTCGTGCTGTTCGTCTTTTTGGTGGGCGGCGGCATGGTGCTCGATGCCTTCCGGCCCGACCATCTGCTCTTCATCTTCACCCTGGGCATCATGGCCAGCCTGCTGCTCGGCAAGAGCCGCTCGCGCCAGTTCCTCAAGGACTGGACGCCGTGGTTTGCCTTCTGGCTGGCCTACGACATGCTGCGCGGCGTGGCCGACCAGGTCCGCCAGATCAACATCCAGAACGTCTACGACTTCGAGCACGCCCTCTTTGGCTGGGCCTTCCCCAGCAGCGCCTTCTCCCAGGACGTGTGGGACCGCGTGTTCGTGAAATCCCACCAGTGGGTGGGCTACCTGCAGGAACACATGGTTCCGCCGCTGTGGTTCCAGGGATTCAAGATCGCCCACGAGGGCGCCTGGTATGTGGCCACCCTCGACGCGATCACCGGCACCTTCTACAGCATCCACTTCTTCATCCCGTGGATCCTGGCCGCGCTGTTCTGGGGCGTGCGCAATGATCGCAAGATGTTCTTCCGCTACACCTACGCCATTGCGATTCTCAATGCCCTGGCACTGATTACCTTCGTGATCTTTCCGGCAGCGCCGCCCTGGTATGTGCTGGGTTACGGATTCCATCAGCCCGGCAATGAGTTCCTCGTGCAGGGCGCGGCCGGCGGCATGGTCAAGCTCGACCGCCTGTTGGGCATCGAGTTCTTCGCCAAGGTCTGGACCAACATGAATCCCAACCGCTTCGCGGCGGTCCCCTCGCTCCACGGCGGGCACTCGCTCATCGTTGCGATCTTCGCCACCATCGGCCTCAAGCACTGGGGCAAGAAGCGCTACCTGTTCTGGATCTACCCGGTGGGCATGTGGTTCTCGGCCTTCTACCTGAACCACCACTACATCATCGATCCCCTGCTGGCGAGCGTGTACATCGGGATCGGCATCCTGATTACCGAAAAGCTCGTCTACCCCCACTGGATTCGCAAATACCTGCTCGATCGCGAGGAACTCTCCCCCGAAGAACAGGCCCAACTACCCCCGCTGCCCGAACCGCCCGACCACGACGAGAACGCCCCGCCCACGCCCGAAGGGGCGTGAGCGATGGGCTGGGCAAGCCAAGCCTCTACCGGCATCCCGTAGGGGTTTGGTTTACCCAACCCATGTATGAACCGCCTGTGCGCGGTTCTCTCATTTCCCGATACAGAATTCCCCGAAGATGAGCCCGAGGATCTCGTCGCTGGTGGTCTCACCGGCGATTTCGGCGAGGTCTTCGAGCGCGGCGCGCAGTTCGATGCTGGCGAGCTCGGGGGCCTGCTGCTCGCGCAGCAGCGCGGCGGCGCGGGTGAGGTGATCGGCCGCGGCGCCCACCGAGGCGCGGTGGCGCTCGCGGGTAAGCAGGACGCGCTCGCCCTCGTCTTCGCGGCCCAGGCGGCTGGCCAGCAGCGCGCGCAGCTCGGCGAGGCCCTCGCCGGTGGCCACGGAGATCGCCGCGTCCGAGCCATCCACCGGCGCGGCGCCGTGCAGGTCCATCTTGTTGCTCACCACGATGAGCCTGGGGTCGCGCGCCGCGATGAGCGCGCGCGATTCCTCGCAGAGGGGCATGCTGGCATCGACGAGCAGGAGGAGCAGATCGGCCTCTTCAATGGCCTTGCGTGAGAGCGCCACGCCCACCCCCTCGACGCCGCCGGCCTCGCGAAGACCCGCCGTGTCAACCAGGCGCACGGGGAAGCCCTCGATCTCGCACCACTCTTCGAGCCTGTCGCGCGTCGTGCCCGGCTCGCCGTGGACGATGGCGCGGTCCTCGGAAAGCAGCGCGTTGAACAGGCTCGACTTGCCCGCGTTGGGCGCACCAACAAGCGCGACCCGCGCCCCCTCGCGCAGCAACCTGCCCGTTCGGTAGCCGATCATCAGCTCTTCGAGCGCCGCGCGTACGCGCTCAATCTCCGCGGCGGCGGCCTCGAGCCCCGGCGCGCCGGCGTCCTCTTCAACGAAGTCGATTTCCACTTCGACGTGGGCCAGCGCGCGGCGAAGGGATTGCCCCAGCTCCCCGATCTTTTCCGAGAGCGTCCCGCGTAGCACTTCGAGCGCCTGCCGCCGCGCGCGATCGGTGCGCGCGGCGATGAGGTCGGCAACGGCCTCGGCCTGTGCCAGATCGATACGGCCATTCAAGTACGCGCGCTCGGTGAACTCACCCGGACGCGCCTGCCGGGCGCCGGCGCTCATGGCCAGGGCAACAATGCGCGAGAGAATGAGGGGCGAGCCGTGGGCCTGAATCTCGGCCACGTCCTCACCCGTGTAGGAATGCGGCCCGCGCATGAGCGCAGCCATCACTTCATCGACTGAATCACCCGAGTCCGGGTCGATCACGCGGCCCGGGTAGAGCCGGTGGCTCTCAAGCGACTCGACCTTCGCGTTGGGAACGAAAAGCGTGGCGAGAATGCCCGCCGCCTCCGGGCCCGAAAGCCGCACCACGCCGATGCCGCCCATGCCCGGGGCGGTGGCGATGGCGACAATGGTGCTCTGTGACTCGTGCATGGCGGCTCACTTCCGGCCCTCGTGATAGAGCCCATTGCCCTGCCGCGGCAAGGGCCCGGCACTTCGGATTTCCCCCAGGAAATGCCGCGCCGCGGCGGCGCGGGGGCCGCGCCCTGCCCTTCGCGGGGATTCTCCCAACAATTTCAATAGCTTGAACCGGTGGAAGAGAGCGCCCCACTCGGGTAGACTTGGGCAGTTGGCGCCCGCACGGAGCCCAGGGGATGGGTCCGTACCGTGAGGGTGCGCCCCGGGCGCCACAAAGAGCCGGATGAAACGAAGAAACATCGAAGAGCTGCGCGAGCAAGACCTCGCTGACGGCACCTATTTGATCGCACGAAAATCCCTGGCCACCACCAAGCACGGAAAGCCCTACCTGAAGGTCAAACTCCAGGACCGCACGGGCGAACTTGAAGCACGGGTCTGGGACAATGCCGACGCGATCAGCGCCCAGTTCAACGAGGGCGAAGTCGCGCGCGTGCGCGGCACGGTGGAGTCTTTTGCCGGCACGCTGCAGGCCAAGCTCGACGACATCCGCGCCGTCCCGGCCGAGGACGTCGACCCCAGCGCCTTCCTACCCGTCACCCGCCACAGCGTCGAGGAAATGTGGGACCGCCTGCAAGCGGTGATCGAGGACATGCGCGACCCGTGGGTCAAGAAAGTCCTGCGCAAGATCTTTGACGATGAAGACCTGCAGGCGCGCTTCAAGCGCGCGCCCGCCGCCATGGGCATTCACCACCCGTGGATCGGCGGGCTTCTCGAACACGTGCTGAGCCTGGTCTACCTGGCCAAGCGCGTGTGCCCCCACTACCCGCACATCGATGAAGACCAGGTGGTTTTCGGCGCAATCATGCACGACCTCGGCAAGATCTATGAGCTGAGCTACGAGACGAGCTTCAACTACACCGACGAGGGGCGCCTGGTGGGCCACCTGGTTACCGGCGCGATTCTTACCGACCGCGCTGTGCGCGAGCTCGAGGGATTCCCGCGCGAGCTGGAGCTGCGGCTCAAGCACATCCTGCTGGCTCACCACGGCACCTACGAGTTCGGCTCCCCCAAGATTCCCCAGACCCTCGAGGCCGAGCTCCTGCACCGGCTCGACGACATGGATTCCAAGATTACGACCATGACCCAGTATCTGGAGAAGGGCTCCAGCGACGGGAGCAACTGGACCGAGTATGCGCGCTCCATGGGCCGCTCCTTCTTCATCGGCGAGAAAGGCCCGATCCAATGGGCCGATCACGTGGTGGAGCTTCCCGCCGAGGGCGGCGCCGCGCAGGCAACGCCGCCTCCCAAGGCGGACAAGCAAACCAAACCGGCACCTGTCAGCGAAAAGAGCGCAAGCAAGAACAAGGCTGCCGGCACGCCGGCAGGGGGCGACGACACCCTCGACCTGTTCGGCCGCCGGCGCGGATCGAACTAGCCGGGAAGCGTTTCAGAGGCGATGGAACCAAACCCCCAGGCACAAAGCGAAGCACCGAGCGCAACTCCGGCGTTCGGCCGCTATCGCATTGTCAAAAAGATCGCTTCGGGCGGTATGGGAGAGATCTATCTGGCCTCGCTTGAGCGCGAGGAAGGTTTTTCCAAGCAGGTCGTCATCAAGAAGCTCCTGCCCTCGCTCTCGCGCAATCCCGCCTTCGTTTCCATGTTCAACAACGAGGCACGGCTCGCGGCCCAGCTCTCGCACACCAACGTCATCCAGATCTTCGACTTCGGCCGGATGGAAGACACCCAGTTCATCGCCATGGAATGGGTGCACGGCGAGAACCTGGGCGACGTGCTCAGCGCGGCGAAGGAACGCAAGGCGCCCATTCCGCTCCGCGTGGCGCTCGACGTGGCGCTCGGCGTGCTGCGCGGTCTGGACTACGCCCACCGCAAGCTGGGCCCCAAGGGCGAGCGCCTCGACCTCATCCACCGCGACATCGCTCCCAAGAACATCCTGCTCTCCTACGAAGGAGACGTGAAGATCATCGACTTCGGCCTGGCCAAGGCCGCTGCCGCTTCCGACGCCACCGAGGGCGGCGCCCTCAAGGGCTCCTACTGCTACATGTCGCCCGAGCAGGTTGGCGGGCGCGCCATGGACGCGCGCTCGGATCTCTTCTCGATCGCGCTCGTGCTCTTCGAAATGATCCGCGGCGAGCGCCTCTATCCGGCCGAGCTTGGCCTGCGCCCGCTGCTCGAAGCCATACACAAGGGCGACCTCTCCCACTGGACCGACAAGGGACGCGACCCCTTCGGCGAGCTGCCCGGCGGCCTGGGACAGATTCTCCAGAAGGCGCTGGCAAAAGAACCGGCGGCGCGTTTCCAGACCGCGCGTGAATTCATCGAGGCACTCGAGGGTTTCATTCGCGAAAGCAATGGCTCACTGCCCGAGGGATCGGTGCGCGAGTATCTGCATGCGCTCTATTCTGAAAAGATCGCGAGTGACACGCCCAGCGCCGCCAGCGAGGCGGGCTTCGACCGCACGCGCGTGAACTCGGGCGCCCAGCAGGCGCTCGCCCAGGCGAGCGCGCAGGAACAGGCCAAGACCAGGCGGCGCAGCAGCCGCGCGAGCAGCCTGCTGTTCAACCTGCTGGCGCTGACCATCATCGTGGCGATTGTCGCCGGCGGCGGCATTCTGGCCTACCACTTCTGGTGGAAACCCGCGCAGATCGCCAAGACGCTGGGCGCGGTGCGCATCGTCACCGACCCGCCCGACGCAACGATTCTCTATGACGGAAAGCCGCTGAGCCTGACCAGCCCGGCAACCATCGAGCGATTCCCCGTCGGCAGCGAGCACGTCATCCGCGTCGAGAAAACCGGCTACCAGCCCATGGAACGCCGCGTGGGACTCGACAAGGGCGGCGGCGCGCCGGTGCTCCAGCAGTTCACCCTCGCCCGCTCGGTGGGACAGGTGTTCCTGACCACCAACCCGCCCGGCGCGACGGTAAAACTCGATGGCACGCAACTGGCCGGCAAGACGCCCGTGCTGCTCGAGCAAGTCGAAGTCGGCGTCGAGCACTCGCTGGAGATCACGCTGGATAAACACCGCGACGAACCCATCAACTTTGTGATCGAGTCGCCCGATCGCACCCAGCGCTTCACCCTCGACATGGTGCCGCTGCGCGCGGGGCTCTCCATCAACAGCCGCCCGCGCGGCGTGCCCGTATTCATCAACGGCGAGCGCCGGGGCAAAACGCCATTCAATACGACCCATGTGGAGATCGGCGAGAAACTCTCGGTGCGCCTGAAAAAAGCGGGTTACGCCGGTGAAGTTCAGAACCTCACGGTCAAGAGCGGTCCCAACAACCTGAACTTCAATCTCGAACCGCTCGTAGTGGAAACGCGCCTTCGCTCGAAGGGCGCGGTCGAGGTGCTGCTCAACGACAAGGCCGTGCCGAGCAACCCCATTCGCCTGAGCGTGGGCAACCACCTCATCCGCGTGCGCGTCAAAGATGCCGACGAGGAGTTCCGCCTGCGCATCAAGGTGCATGAGCACGCGCGGCGCCCCAACGGTCTGGTGCTCGAAGCCAATGCCGACGCGCGTCCATGGGCGAAGGTCAAAACCGAGTCCGGCAAGAAGAGCAGCGACGAGCTGACCACGCCCGTCTCGGGCATCGTCTTCGGCAAGGGGCCCGGCCGCCTGCTCGCCGCCCTGCCCGGCGGCGCCCGGCTGGAGCTGAGTTTCGAAGTTCCGTAGGCAATGCGCCGCCTTTGCCTCGACCCG
This sequence comes from Chrysiogenia bacterium, assembly GCA_020434085.1. NCBI lineage: Bacteria > Pseudomonadati > Chrysiogenota > Chrysiogenia > Chrysiogenia bacterium. Next base: position 13,855 of record JAGRBM010000257.1, read on the forward strand.
TCTCGCCAGCCCAACCTGTTCAACACATCACATCCGTCGTGAGGTGCTCGTGCTCGATAAATCGCATCGAGCACGAGCACGTCCACGTCTACGATCACGACATTTGAAGGGGCTTGAAGCCAAAACGGCTTACGGGAATAGGAAGGAAGGTTTTACGCCTCCAGCATCTTCTCGGCGACTTCCTGAATCTTGGCGATGTGGGCGGGTTTGCCCAGGTAGAAGTCGGCACCAAAGCGCTGGGCGATCTGGACGAGTTCCTGGTCGGATTTTGCGGAGAAAATAACGATCTTCGAGTGCTGGTTGATTCCGCCCGAGCGTACCCGGCGGCAGACTTCGAGCCCGTCGACCTTGGGCATCATGATGTCGAGGAAGATGAGGTCGAAGCGCTCATCGGCAAGCAGCTCGAGCGCGGCCTCCGGGTCGGCGGCGGTGACGACCTCATGGCCGAGCGCCTTGAGCGTTTTACGCATGATGAGCAGCGTTTCTGCCGCGTCATCAACAGCCAGAATTCGAGCCATGTCGGTGTACCCCGATCGTGCCCTCAAAGCACTCAAATTGTCCCCGCAACTCCCTGATTTTGCAGGATTCTGGAGAAATACACAAGCTTGGGCCCAAAGCGACGCCCATCTTGACTGTACCCGCCCGGTCGGGCTTACTGGGCTCCCTGCGCGCAGAAAGCGCGCGGAAGAAGACGGGAAACCGGTTCAAGCCATGGCCACGAAGAAGAAAAAGAGCGCGAAGAGCGCCGCTGCAAAGCCCGCGAAGAAGGGCAAGCTCTGGGGCGGACGCTTTGAGGGCGGCACCGACGCCTCGGTAGAGCAGTTCACCGAATCGGTGAGCTTTGACCAGCGGCTCGCGCCCTTCGATATCCGGGGATCCATGGCCCACGCGCGGATGCTCGGACGGCAGAAGATTATCCCCCAGGCCGACGCGGCGAAGATCGTGAAGGGGCTCCAGGGCGTTCTCGCGCGGATCGAGGCCGGCAAGTTCGACTTCGACCCGGCGCTCGAGGATGTCCACATGAACGTGGAGTCCGCGCTCACCGAGGCCATCGGCCCGGTGGGCGGTAAGCTCCACACCGGACGCTCGCGCAACGACCAGGTGGCCACCGCCACCCGGCTCTGGCAGCGCGCGCAGATCGACGCCACCGCGCTGGCCTTTGAAAAGCTCATCGGCACGATTCTCAAGATCTCCGAGAAGGAAACCGAGACCATCCTGCCCGGCTACACCCACCTGCAGCGGGCGCAGCCGGTCACCCTGGCCCACCACCTGCTGGCCTACGCGCAGATGTTCGCCCGGGATCTCGAACGCCTTGGCGAGGTGCGTGCGCGCACCAACGTCCTGCCGCTGGGATCGGGCGCGCTCTCGGGCTCGTCCCTGCCCCTCGACCGGGCGGGCGTCGCCAAGGAGCTGGGCTTTGCCGCGCTCACGCAGAACTCGCTCGATGCGGTCAGTGACCGGGACTACCAGTTCGAGTTCCTGAGCGCCGCGACGCTCTCGGGCCTGCACCTCTCGCGGCTGTGCGAAGAGCTCGTTCTGTGGTCGAGCGCCGAGTTCGGTTTCGTTCAGATGAGCGATGCCTTCACGACCGGCAGCTCGCTCATGCCCCAGAAGCGAAACCCCGATGTGGCCGAGATCATTCGCGGCAAGAGCGGCCGGCTCGCCGGCAACCTCGTCTCGCTGCTCACGATGGTGAAGGGACTGCCACTCTCGTACAACCGCGACATGCAGGAGGACAAGGAGCGGCTCTTCGACAGCGCCGACACCTGGCTGGCCTGCGTGCAGCTCACCGAGAAGATGCTGCGGGCGACCAAGTTCAATCGAAAGAAGATGGCCGAGGCCGCGGCCGACCCGATGCTGCTGGCCACAGAGCTGGCCGACTACCTGGTACGCAAGGGCCTGCCCTTCCGGCAGGCGCACGAGGTGGTCGGAAAGCTCGTTGCCGCGTGCGAGAAGCAAAACAAGACGCTGGTTGACTTCACGCCGGGTGAACTTAAGAATTTCTGTGAGCTTTTCGGTGCCGACGCGCCGGGAGTGCTCGACGCCCGTGCGGCAGTGGGTGCCCGCACGCTGGTGGGCGGACCCGCCCCCAAAGCGGTCGCCCGGCAGATGAAAGAGCTTCAGAAGGTTCTCGCCAAACCCCGTCCCTGGCGCTGAGAACCCGTTTCAAACACAGGCAATTTAAGAACAGGCACAACGATTCTATGGAAGCATTCACCTACATCAATGGGGAGCTCTGCTGCGAAGAGGTTCCCCTGAGCAAGATCGCCGAATCGGCGGACACCCCCTTCTACGTCTATTCGAAGGCCAAGCTGCTCGACTCCTTCGAGTCCTTCAACAACGCCTTCGGGGAAGTCCCCCACAAGGTCTGCTTCTCGACGAAGGCGAACGGCAACCTGGCCGTGCTCCACACGCTGGTGAGCGCCGGCGCGGGGCTCGACATCGTCTCGGGCGGCGAGCTCTATCGCGGGCTCAAGGCCGGCGCCGATCCCAAGAAGGTCGTCTATTCGGGCGTGGGCAAGCGCCGCTCGGAGATCGAGTACGCCCTCAAGACCGGCATCATGATGTTCAACGTCGAGTCGCAGGCTGAACTCGATGTGATCGACGAAGTGGCCGGACGCCTCAACACCAAGGCTCCCATCGCGCTGCGCGTGAACCCGGACGTCGATCCCAAGACACATCCCTATATCTCGACGGGCCTCAAGACCGCGAAGTTCGGCATCCCCATGGACGAGGCGGTCGATGAGTACAAGCGCGCCATGGGCCTCAAGCACATCGAGGTCGTGGGCGTCGATTGCCACATCGGCTCGCAGCTCACCACCATCGAGCCCTTCGTGGAGGCGATCCGCCGCCTGCGCCCGCTCATCGAGGAACTCAAGAGCATCGGCGCGCCCATCAAGTATCTCGACCTGGGCGGCGGCCTGGGCATTCGTTACAACGAAGAGAATCCGCCGAGCATGGAAGAGTATGCGAAGGCCGTGATCGACAACACGAAGGATCTGGGCCTGGAGCTCGTCTTCGAGCCCGGGCGCTCGATCGCCGGCAACGCCGGCGCGCTCATCACCCGCGCCCTGTATAACAAGACCAACGAGGACAAGAAGTTCACCATCGTCGACGCGGCGATGAACGACCTCATTCGTCCGATGCTCTACAAGAGCTACCACAACATCGTTCCGGTGACCGAGCCCACCAGCTCCGAACGGGCCGTGGTGGACCTCGTTGGCCCGATCTGCGAGACCGGCGACTGCTTTGGCGGCGAGCGCGAGCTGCCGCTCATCGACCGGGGCGAACTGGTCGCGATTCTCTCGGCCGGCGCCTACGGCTACACCATGGCGTCCAACTACAACGCCCGGCCCCGCCCGGCCGAGGTCATGGTCAGCGGCGGTCGCTACGAAATCGTGCGAAAACGCGAGACCTACGAAGACCTGCTCCGGGGCGAGAGCATTTCGAAATTCTGAGAGCCTGACGCCGCGCCGTGGACGTGGACGTGGACGTGGACGTGGACGTGGACGTGGACGTGGACGAAGAATCACGCCAGCCCGCGCCGGTCAATCCCCCGCTGTCCTTCGGACAGCGGGCCTAATCCGTCCACGTCCACGCGAGACGTCCATGAAAACCGGAACTCAGAACCGGGTAGCCTCTGAACTCCGCCCCATTGACTCCCCCAGCCCCCCATGGCCAAATGGGGCGCCTGAGCGCCGTTTCCCGAGGGAGCGGCGCAAGGACCGTGAAACCATGAACGAATTGCGATTTACCAAGATGCACGGCACCGGAAACGACTTCGTTTTCGTCGACGCCCGCGAGTTTTCGGACGCCGAGCTCGAGACCATCCGCCAGGACGCGGCCGCCATCTGCGACCGCCGTTTCGGCGCGGGCTGCGACCAGCTTCTGCTGCTGCTTCCCGCCACCCAGGGCGGCGATTTCCGCATGGGAATCTTCAACGCCGATGGTTCCGAAGTCGAAATGTGCGGCAACGGCATCCGCTGCCTGGCCCGGTACGTGGCCGACCACAAGCTCAGCGCCAAGGAAGTCCTCGACATCGAGACCGGCGGCGGCCTGATCCGCCCGCGCATCGTCGATGGCCTCGTAGAAGTGGACATGGGCGAGCCCATTCTCGAAGGTGAGAAGATCCCCACCACCGGCAAGGGCAGGATCGTCAACCACCCGCTCGAAGCGGCCGGGAAGAGCTGGCCCGTGACCTGCGTGTCCATGGGCAATCCCCACTGCGTCACCTATGTGGACGACGTGGACGCCCTCGACCTGCAGAAGATCGGCCCCGATTTCGAGCACAACGCCTTTTTTCCCAACCGCGTGAACACCGAGTTCGTGCAGGTTCTTGCGCCCGGCCACGTCAAGCAGCGCACCTACGAGCGCGGCTCTGGCGAGACGCTCGCCTGCGGCACCGGCGCCAGCGCCGTGTGTGTGGCCGGTGTGCTCACCGGAAAGAGCGCGCGCGAGGTGCGCATCGACCTGCGCGGCGGCACGCTGCAACTGCGCTGGGATGAACAAAGCAATCACGTCTACATGACCGGCCCGGCCGCGAGCGTTTACGAGGCAACCCTCGATCTCGACGCCGCGCGAAATCGCTGAGGCGGGGGAAGTTCAACCATGGGTATTCAATTGCAGGGAGCGCTCTCGGCGATCATCACGCCGTTCTCGGGCGGACAGATTGACGAGGGAGCACTTCGCGCGCTCATCGACTGGCAGATCGAGCAGGGCGTGAGCGGCATCGTCCCCACCGGCACCACCGGTGAGAGCGCCACGCTCAGTCACGAAGAACACCGCCGGGTCGTCGAGATCGTCGTCGACCAGGCAAAGGGACGCGTCCCCGTTGTTGCGGGCACGGGTTCGAACAACACAGCCGAGGCCGTCAGCCTGACAAAGCACGCGAAGGACTCGGGCGCCGCGGCATCGCTGCAGATCTCGCCCTACTACAACAAGCCCACCCAGGAAGGGCTCTATCGCCACTTCGCCACCATCGCCGAAGAAGCGGACCTGCCCATCCTGCTCTACAACATCCCGGGCCGCACCTCGATCCTCATCGCGCCGGAAACGACCATTCGCCTGGCGAAGGTCACCAACGTGATCGGCATCAAGGAAGCCACCGGCAGCATGGACTACACCAGCGAGGTCCTCGCCGCGCTGGGCCCGGACAACTTCATCGTCCTCTCGGGTGACGATTCGCTCACGCTGCCGCTCATGGCCATCGGTGCAAAGGGCACGATCACCGCCAGCGCGAACGTGATTCCAAATCAGATGAGCGAGATCTGCCGGCTCTGCCTGGCGGGTGATTTCGCCGCCGCGCGCGAAATTCACCTGAAGGTCTTCGATCTGATCAAGACACTCTTCTGCGAGACCAACCCGATTCCGGTCAAGACCGGCGTCGAGCTGCTCGGCCGCGGCAAGGCCGAGTTCAGGCTGCCGCTCACGCCCATGAGCGATACCGGCCGCGCGCGCCTTGAAACAGAAATGAAGAAACTCGGCCTAATCGGCTAAAGTATCAAATCCGGGCGGGCCGAATCAGCTCGCCCGTTCGTCCTGAGTGCGGCGCAACGCGCCGCGTATCGAAGGGCGATCGACAGCCCGAGAGTTCATAGCCCCGCTTGCCCTTCGATACGCCGCTGCGCGGCTACTCAGGACGAACGGGAAGAAAATTTCGGGCATCAAGAGTCCAGGCCGCACAAGCGGCACGAGAGGGAAACCATGAGCCACAACCTTCGTATCGCCGTCTGCGGCGCCGCCGGCCGGATGGGCCGCCAGATCATGCAACTGATTCTCGACGCGCCCGACCTCACCCTCTCGGGCGCGATCGAGTACGCCACCCACCCCGACATCGACAAGGACGTGGGCATCCTGCTCGGACGCGGCGAGATCGGCCAGCCGCTCGAATCCAACGTCGAACACGTGGCCGCGGCCTCCGACGTGGTGATCGATTTCTCCCACGCCGACGTGACCCTCGAAGTCGCGCGCGCCGTCGCCGGCCAGAAGAAGGCGCTTGTCATCGGCACCACCGGCCACGAGGACATGAAGCGCGAGGAGATCCTCGAGGAAGCCTCCGACATCCCGCTCGTCTGGGCGCCCAACATGTCGGTCGGCGTCACCCTGATGTTCGGGCTGGCGGCCAAGGCTGCCCAGATTCTCGGCGAGGACTACGACATTGAAGTGGTCGAGATGCACCACCGCCACAAGAAGGACGCCCCCTCGGGCACGGC